>CAMPIG010000234.1 GCA_946886255.1 uncultured Cellvibrio sp.
TCCCACACGATAAACACCATAAAGGCGATCAATCCACCCACGCCAATATAAAGCGACCAGGTTTCAAATTGCTCAACTGTCATATCCACACCACATCAGAGGCTTATGATTCGGAGCGCTACGCTCAACGCCATTGCGAAATGGTTCGCATTGTATCCAAAATCAAAAGTCACATATACCCCGGTGGATTTTTATGCCTTTATTCCCGCCAATGACAGGTATAGACTCTCTTCGGGTTGTAAAAAGCTGCGTTATGCAGAGTTGTCGGCAAGTACACCCAACATATCTCATCCGTCATTTTAATTAGTATAGGGATACCATCATGAAGACCATTCACTTTTTTGCATCTTTGATTGTTGCTTTGGGACTGTTGAGCGGTTGTTCCAGGGAAGAAGTCGAAAATACTACCGACGCGGTGAAGGAATCCGCAGCGGAAATGCAGGATGCTGCTGAAGAAACACTGGAAAAAGCCGGGGACACCGTCAGTGATGTTGCCGAAGCAACGGCCGACACAACGGAAGCGTGGGCCGACAAGGCGGAGAATGCTGCTGAGGAAACCGGCGAAGCGATTAAAGATGGTTATGACAATACCGTAGACGCCATGGAAGATGCGGCCGACACCACGGACGAAAAAGCCGACGAGATGATGGAATAAGTTTTATGGGCCGGTGGGCAGCCTGACCGCCCACCGGCGTGCGATCGTATACCACTCACAACTTGTCGATTAACGCGGGCAAGACCTCGAACAAATCCCCCACCAACCCGTAATCTGCCACCTGAAAAATCGGCGCATCCGCATCATCATTGATTGCGACGATGACTCTGGAGTCTTTCATCCCTGCCAGGTGCTGCACTGCCCCCGAAATACCCACAGCGATGTACAGTTCCGGGGCCACTATCTTGCCGGTCTGCCCCACTTGCATATTATTAGCCACAAAACCGGCGTCCACCGCTGCACGGGAAGCACCCACAGCGGCATGGAGTTTATCGGCCAATTGATATAGCAGGTTGAAATTTTCCCCAGATCGAAGACCTCGGCCACCGGCCACCACCACCCGCGCCGAGGTTAACTCGGGGCGCTCACTAACCACCAATTGTTGGTCAACCAATTCACTGAGCTGATTGGGTGGCGGTGGTGGCAATTGGTCAATAACAGCATGACCGCCGCTTCTTTCCGATGCCGCAAAAGCGCTGGTACGAATCGTCAGAAGTTTGAGTGAGTCATCACTGGCAACGGTAGCCAATACACTGCCAGCGTACACGGGCCGAACAAAGGTATCAGGCGCAAGAACTGCCACAACGTCACTGATGGGTTGAACGTCCAGCAGGGCTGCGACTCGTGGCAACAGGTTTTTGCCCGAGGTCGACGCGGCTACCAGAATGTGCGTGTAGGCAGGAGCCAGCGCAACCACAATTGGCGTGATGCTTTCAGCCAATTGATGTTCACAGCCAGGATCATCTGCCACCAGGACGTTATCGACACCGGCTGCTTGTGCGAGCGATTGGGCCAGGGCGTCACAGCGATAACCGGCCAGTAGAATATCGATATGCAGGTCGCCGAAGCGGCGCCACTGCTCAGCTGCGCCGATGACCTTGAAGGTTGCGGGGTGAATACTGTGGTTGTCGTGGTCGGCTATGACCAATAGTTTGAAAGCCTCCATTAAATTAACTGCGCCTCCTGCAACCTGGCCAATAATGCCGCAACATCTTTTACCTTTTCACCGGCCTGCCGGGGTGGCGGCAATTCGAGTTTAAGCGTACGCACCCTGGGAGTGATATTCACAGCCAGTTCCTCGGGTGTTGTTGTTGCCAGCGGTTTCTGGCGCGCTTTCATAATATTGGGCAAGCTGGGATAACGGGGCTGGTTGAGACGCAAGTCTGTAGTAACCACTGCCGGAAGACGAAGTAACAAGGTTTGTAAGCCTCCGTCAACTTCGCGTGTCACTCTGGCTTTATCACCTTCGGCCTTGTCACCTTCGATCATCAAGCGCGAGGCAAACGTGCCTTGGGCGTAACCACATAACGCCGCCAGCATCTGGCCGGTCTGGTTGTTGTCGCCGTCGATAGATTGCTTGCCCAGGATGATCAACCCCGGTCGTTCACGTTCGACCAATTTTTGCAAACAATGCGCCACTGCCAAAGGTTGAAGATCCGCTGCAGTTTTAACCAGAATGGCCCGGTCTGCCCCCAAAGCCAGTGCTGAACGCAATTGTTCCTGTGCCTGTTCCGGGCCGATGGAAACCACCACAACTTCCGTGGCAACGCCCTGTTCCTTAAGGCGCACCGCTTCCTCAACGGCAATTTCGCAAAAAGGATTTATCGACATTTTGGCACCGGCAATATCCATTGCGGTGGCCTGGTTGTTGGGCCGAACGCGGACACTGTGATCCACAACCCGTTTAATCGCGACCAGAATTTTCATAACACGTCATTCCTTGGGTAAATCGGTTACCAGAGAGGTGATGTTGTTCAAAGCTTGAGCGCTTTATTGTGGATCGCTACGCAATACACGAAAAGCACAGTTCATCTGCTTTGCCTGCTGACTATAAAATGCCTTGGCGCAGAAACACAATCGGCGCGCATATTATTTCCTGACACACCCGCTCGGCACGCAACAACAATAACGAGCGGAGAAACATCATTGGTCACAAAATTTTATCGCCTGGATTGCACAGATCAGAGCGCTACAGCACACTGGCGCGCCCGCTTTCCTCTTGCGTTGGCCTTACCTGTTTTATTCCCTGAGAAACCTATCTGGATCAATCATGCGTTTTACCAAATTTGCGCTCGTTGCTGTGTTCAGTTTCGTGTTGACTGCCTGTGTAGCCTCACTGGTGGTCGGTAATGCCCAAAGTAAATTAATGTGGGCCACGCTTAAACCGCTGGTGGGTTTCGATCCCAATGAAGTTAACCTGTTTGAACAACCGATGATTAAAAACCGTATGGTCAAATTACTCGGCCCTCATTACGACACCACCATGAAACTGCTGCGCACGGCTAATGAAATCCAGCAAGAGGGTGCGCTGTTTTATGTGGTTTCCCGTTACACCCCCCTGCCCGGCATTGCCAAACAAACCGCCGAAAAAGCCGGCTTTGTCTGGAATGCGGATACCAACCAGATGGCGGTGATGCTGGTGACCGGCGGCGCGCCGACGGTCATCGCTGAGCAGGTGGAAAATGCCAGGATGGCGATCATGCCCAGCTGGCCCACGGAGTTGCAGGCGGTGATCGATGGGGCCGAAGCCACGCAAAAAGCCTTGCAGGATGCCGTCGTGGATAAGACAACTGAAATGGTCGGCGAAACCCTGGGCCTGGAGGGTGATCAGCCCTTGCTGGAGCAGGTGATCGAAAGCGGGTTAAACGGTGAATCGGTCGGCGACGCTGTACAGGAACATATACAGCAATCCAGCGATAAGGTTATTGAAGATACAACCGCACCGGCGCGGGAAACCATCGAGCAACATGTGCCCGAAGCGGTAACTAAACCGCTTAAGGATATCGAAGATACCCGCGATGCAATCTCGGAAAAAATGGAGCAGGAAACCGGGCAGTTTGAACAGATGGAAGATCTCATTAAAGAATGGGAAAAATTGCCCGAGGAAGAAAGTCAGCCGGCGCCCCAATAGTAAGAAGTGGTCGAGCGAGTACATTTAATTAGCCAGTCGCCAGCCACCGCCCAAGGCTTTGTATAAATCCACCGCAGCCGTTAAGCGCGCCTGGCGTTGCTGCGCCAGTTGATCCTGCGCCTGGAACAGGCTGCGTTGTGCATCAAGTAAAGCCAGGAGGTCATCGCTGCCTTCGCGATAACGCACCTCCGTCAAGCGCAGCGTGCGTTGCGCCTGGGTAACAATGTCGGCCTGACGCTGTTCCTGCTCTGCGTTAACGGCTGTTCGATCGAGCGCATCGTCCACCTCCTGCAAGGCGGTGTAGATAGCTTTGCGATACTGTTCGAGCAAGCTGATCCGTTGCGACTCACTGAGCTTGACCTGATTGCGCAAACGACCACCCTCGAACAAGCTCTGCGCAAGAGACACACTCCATCCCACCGAATCGCTCGCATTGTTCAACGAAAATAAAGCAGCAGTTGCTTTACCGGCCGATGCACTTAATTGCACGGCGGGTAAGAGCGCGGCGCGCGCGGCTGCAACATCCGCATCGGCTGCCTGTAGTTGTGCTTCCGCACTGGCCAGATCCGGGCGGCGAGTGATGATATCGGCCGGTAAACCAGCGTTAATATCCGGCAGTGCGATGTCCATGATCGCCTCGTCTGTTAATGAAAAATTTTGCGGCACACGCCCGATCAATACCGCCAAGGCAGCGCTCGTTTGCCGGCCCTGTAATTCCAGCGGCAGTAAAGCAGCTGATTGGCTCAACAGGTTAGTGCGCTGGCGGGCCAGATCCGCCGCCGTTGCGGCGCCGTTGCGATAACGCACATCTACAATGTCGTACACCCGTTGGGCAATACGAATATTTTCGCGCGCAGTTTCAATGCGCGCTTGCAATGCCAGCCATTGAAACCACCCGCTGGCCACGGCCCCGGTTAAACTCAAATGCGCCGATTCGTAATCAAACTCACTGGCTTTAAATGATGCTTCGGCAGCAGCAACATTGGCAGAGACCCGGCCCCATAAATCCACTTCATAACTCGCTCCGAGCGACACACGACTCGATTCACCGGTTTGCCATTCCGCTTCACTGTCGCGACTGCGCGTTGAACCGCTGCTGGCATTAACACTCAGCGCAGGAAGTAACGAGGCGTCCGCCGAATTCATTTGCAATTCCGCTTGTCGCATCCGCTCAGCAGCGATACGCAAATCCGGGCTTTGTATCAATGCCTCATCAATCAACTGATTCAATTGCGGTGACTGGAAACTGGCCCACCATTCGCGATTGATCTCTGTCTGTTGATGAGTGACGCTGGCGGTCTGCCAGTTTTCAGTGAATGCAATATCCGGCCGATCGTGACGACTGATGGAATGACACGCCGTCAAACTGGCCAATACCGTCCAAGGTAATAATGCTCGAAAAAATAAAGATTTTTTTTGTTTAGCGGACATCGTTTTTACTCCGTCGCCAAGGCTGCAACAGGATCAAGACGAGCAGCCTTGCGCGCTGGCAGGTAACCAAAGATCAAGCCGGTCGCAAAGGCGCAACCAAAGGCCAGAATCACTGGCATCAACGAATAGGAAATTGGTGTGCCCAGATAATTAATCAATGCAGCACTGCCTAAACCCAGTACAACACCCATCACACCGCCTATTGCTGACACCACCAAGGCTTCAATCAAAAATTGTTGAAGAATATGGCGCGTGCGCGCGCCGGTTGCCATGCGAATGCCGATTTCCCGCGTACGCTCCGTGACGCTGACCAGCATGATATTCATCACGCCGATGCCACCGACCAGTAATGAAATCGCTGCGATAGAAGCCAATAAAATGGTCATGGTATTTTGGGTTTCGGAAACCGTGTCGATCAGCGATGCCATATTAAAAATCTGGAAGTCTTCTGTGCCGTGGCGTGCCAGCAAGAGCGCATGTGCGGCTGTTTGCACCTCGGACATCTGCTGTGTGTCAGCGACAGCGATAGTGACATTGCGTAAAAATGTTTGACCGAAGATGCGCAGGCTGCCCGTGGTGTAAGGGACAAAAACGACATTATCCTGATCATCACCGCGTGGCGAAGCGCCCTGCTCTGCCATAACACCAATCACCTGAAACAAAATATTGTTGATGATGATGTAATGGCCCAGCGGATCAACCTGCTCAAATAGTTTTTCTGCGACGGATTTACCGATGACAGCAACCGTGGCATAACTCTGCTCATCCACTTCCGTAAAAAAAGTACCGCTCGCCATGGTCCAGTTGCGCGCAACTGGAAACAGATGGGAGGTCGCATTAATCTCTGCACTGTGATCTTCGGTTTCGTAGCGTAAGGTATAGCCGCCAGTGAGTTCGGGCACCGCAGCCAAAATATCCGGCAAGTTATTCAAGGCATCGACATCGGCCGGTACAAGAGAAGAAGTACTCCATCGGCCACCGCGTTCATTGGGGCCGCCGGGTCGCACCAGTAATAAATTACTGCCCATGGCGCTGATGCGATCTACCACTGCCTGCTTGGCGCCGTCACCGATAGCGAGCATGGTAATAACCGACGCTACACCAATCACAATACCGAGCAAGGTTAGAATCGTGCGGAATATATTGCCAAACAAAGAACGCAAAGCCGTTTTACCGGCGGATATAAGCTCACTCCATAATCCGGGTTCACCGTGTAATTTTTTGGCTGCATCACCGGTGGCAATTTTCGTGGGCACAGTCGGGCCTGGATCACTGATGATCACACCATCGCGAATTTCAATCAGGCGATGCGCGTGTGCCGCGACGCTGGCGTCGTGAGTAATGAGAATAATGGTGTGTCCTTGGGCGGACAGTGTTTCCAACAAGGCAATAACATCACTTCCGCTGTGACTGTCCAACGCACCGGTGGGCTCATCCGCCAATATAATTTGTCCGCCGTTCATCAAGGCACGAGCAATAGAAACCCGTTGCTGCTGCCCGCCGGACAATTGATTGGGGCGATGATGCAGGCGCTCGCCTAGTCCTAACGATGTCAACAATTCTGTTGCGCGTTGATGACGTACGTGAGAGGGTAAACCGGAATAACTCGCCGGCAACTCAACGTTATCACAAGCACTGACGCCAGGCAGCAGGTTGTAACTTTGAAACACAAAACCAAAGGCTTCCCGCCGCAAGCGAGCGAGGTCATCCCGCTCAAACAGGGACACATCCTGTCCATCAAAAAAATACGCACCACTGCTGGGGCGATCAAGGCAACCGAGAAGATTCATCAGTGTGGATTTGCCTGAACCCGACGCGCCCATGATGGCAACAAACTCACCGGCAAAAATTTTCAGATCAATGCCATGCAATACCTGGGTCGCGATTTCGCCGTTACGAAAGGTTTTAGTCACACCGCGCAAGTCAATCAGCGGCACGCTATTGGCAGGTGTGGTCATCAGCGCATCATCCTCGGTCCCCACGAGCGAGCATTATCAGTTGATGCCTTTGCAGTTTGTTGTATGCCCGTTATAACGTGTTCGCCTTCTTCAAGGCCTTGCAGAATTTCTGCCTGAATACGATTGGTAACACCGACTTGCACGTCGCGGTTTTCGATTATTCCTTTTGCATTGAGGACTTTAACAGTAGCGGCGCGCGGACCAGACGCCTGGACCGAGGATATTTTTGGACGACCTGGTCGCTCGGTTGCACGTTCACTCGTCGGTTTGCCCTCACGCGCCTCGGGTGGCAAGCGTGGTGCAGAGAAACTCAGGGCAGACACAGGCACCAGCAATACATCGCGCGCTTCAGCGGCGACGAAAAAAACCTGTGTGGTCATCTGTGTCATCAACAAACCGTTGGGATTGGGTACATCAAATAACGCGTTGTACAACACTACGTTATTGAGCACGGTCGGTGTGGGTT
>CAMPIG010000235.1 GCA_946886255.1 uncultured Cellvibrio sp.
GCGGCGCCGATAAATCCAACAAAATCAACGTGACTTAATGATAATGTTTAACCGCCACCCAAGCTTGCGACTATTTACCCTGTCCCTGGTTTTATTTTCGCTCTCCGCCTGTAACCTGCTCAAGCCCCAATCAACCACTGACACCAGTGGATTAATAGATCCCCTGCCCGACTTTGAGTCTGACGAATATCACGCCAACCCGGAGCAACGAGCCAACCTCGAAGATAAGATCGTCGAAGAAGTGAATAAGGTTACAGACGTCGACTATATCGATATCTGGGCTCGTATCCGCAGTGGCTATGGATTACCGACTATCAGTAATGCGAAAGTGGATGCCCATTTGAAATGGTATGCCAACAATCAGACCCATATTGACCGGATCACCGAGCGCAGCCAGCGCTACCTGCATTACGTGGTTTCCGAGATGGAAAGTAATAATATGCCCTTGGAACTGGCGCTGTTACCAATGATTGAGAGCACCTACGACCCCTTTGCTTACTCGCGAGCCAAAGCAGCAGGTATCTGGCAGTTCGTGTCCGGCACCGGAAAGAACTTTGGCTTGAAGCAAAACTGGTGGTATGACGGCCGACGCGATGTTGTAGCCTCAACTGACGCCGCCATTCGCTATCTGCAACGCCTCCATGCCATGTTTGATAACGACTGGCTGTTAGCCCTGGCAGCTTATAATTCCGGCGAGGGGCGAGTGCGACGCGCCATCGAAAAAAATCGCCGAGCGGGGAAACCTACTGACTTCTGGTCGCTATCCCTGCCCAAAGAAACTCGCTCTTACGTTCCTCACCTACTCGCGCTCTCGCAAATCATCCGCACACCTGAGGTCTACAATGTCAGCCTGCACGATATCCCTAATGACCCTTATTTCACCAAGATCAATCTTGATACGCAGATCGATCTTATGCAGGCAGCGCGCTTGGCAGATATTGATTTAACGGAGTTGCAGCATCTTAATGCCGGCTACAACCGTTGGCTTACCTCGCCCTCCGGCGAGCATATTCTGTTGGTGCCCGTCGCCGATGCCGAAAACTTCACCAACCAACTTGATAATATGCCCAAGCTTCCGCCGATCAGTTGGAGCGAACACAAGGTGGTTAAAGGTGATGTCCTTGGCACCATCGCACGCCGCTACAAAACAACGGTAGATGCCATCAAATCCGTCAATCGATTGAAAAACCACAATATCCGTATCGGCCAGGTTTTGTTGGTACCCAGTGCCGCCATCACCATGCCTGAGTACACCAGCTCCCAAGACCTGATGTATGGTTATGGCAAAAAGAAACCGGGGGCCGGCACTCAATACCATACTGTTCGCTCAGGGGATAATTTATGGACTATCGCCCGTCGCTATGACACCAGTGTTAAAAGCCTGACAAGGCTGAATAACATCAGCGCAAAAACCTTACTTAAACCCGGACAAAAACTTTTGGTATCGAACAAGTCCAGTGCCATTGTCAATAAAACTGTTGTTGCAGAGAATGGTCTACATAAACTCGTTTATCAGATTCAGAGCGGTGACACCCTATACAGTATTGCCAATCGTTTTCGTCTATCGACCAAAGATATTCTCAGTTGGAATTCGGTGAAAGATGCCAGTTACATCCATCCAGGGCAATCGCTGACCTTATATGTTCAAGAGCAGCATATTAATTAAGTATGAACGGTTAATTTATTTATTGGAGCAAGTATGAAGCACACCCGGTTGTTCAACTCTCGCGTTGTTAACTATCTATCATCCTGCTTCTTGTTGATTTCCAGCTCTGTGATGGCTGCTGATGCGGCGATTAAAAAAGCTGACGAAGAATCCAAAATAATCGTAACTCATGCTATTGCCATGCATGGAGAACCCAAGTACCCCGCCGACTTTACGCATTTCGAATACACCTCACCCAAGGCATTAAAAGGTGGCAGCCTGAGAGAACTTGCATTGGGTACGTTCGATAGTCTCAACCCCTTTATCACCAAAGGAACACCGGCCAGCAATATCGCATTGCTCTATGACACGCTCACCACGGCTTCAATGGATGAACCGTTTACTCAATATGGGCTGGTCGCAGAAAAAATTGAATACCCTGAAGATCGCCACTGGGTAATTTATCATCTGAATCCCAAAGCCAAATTTCACGATGGCACTAAAATCACTGCCGATGACGTGGTGTTTTCGTTCAACACTTTGACAACCAAAGGCGCTCCACTTTATGGATATTATTACGCCGACATTAAGGAAGCAGAGGCGCTCGACAAACAACGAGTAAAATTCAGTTTTAAAAATACGAACAATAAAGAACTGGCATTGATAATCGGGCAGTTGCCTGTATTACCGGCTCATTATTGGAAAGATAAACCTTTTGACCAGAGCAGCCTCGATATTCCATTAGGCAGCGGCCCTTATAAAGTTAAACATATTGATGCCGGACGTTCGATTATTTTTGAGCGGGTTAAAGATTATTGGGGTAAGGACTTGGCAGTGAATGTAGGTCATTATAATTTTGATGAAATTATTATTGATTATTATCGCGATGATACCGTGGCGATCGAAGCATTAAAGGCGGGGCAACTGGATTTTCGCTATGAGCGCATCGCCAAATCCTGGTTCACTAATTACGACATACCAGCAGCGAAAGAAGGCTTGTTAAAAAAACAAACTATTCGTGATTACAGCCCCCGAGGCATGCAAGCATTTATCATGAATTTACGCCGCGCGCCGTTTGACAATATCAAATTCCGCGAAGCGCTTAACTATGCGTTCGATTATGAATGGACCAATCGTAATCTGTTTTACGATTCTTACACGAGAACCGACAGCTACTTTTTTAACTCCGATCTGGCTTCCAGCGGTCTACCAGAAGGACGTGAACTGGACATCCTCGCGCCGCATAAAAAAGAGTTGCCTGCCAGTGTATTTAATACACCTTATAAAAATCCCGTCACCGATGGCAGCGGCAACAATCGCTCAAACTTACGCAAAGCCCAGCAACTGTTGGAAGAGGCCGGTTACAAAATTGCCAAGGGTAAATTGATCGATCCCAATACGCAGAAACCAGTGGTTATTGAGTATCTTGAGCGTGACCCTTCTTTCGAGCGGGTATTAAATCCTTATGTGCAGAATCTGAAGCGTCTGGGCATTGAGATGAATGTGCGCGTTGTTGATATGTCGCAATTTATTAATCGTGTACAGGGGCATGATTTTGACATGACCAGCCTGACGATGAGTCAGTCGCAATCACCGGGTAACGAACAACGTGATTACTGGTCATCCAGCGCGGCCGACACTCAAGGCTCCAGCAATTACATGGGAATTAAAAACCCGGCAATTGATGCATTGATTGAGCTTGTTATCAATGCACCCAATCGCGAAGAACTTGTCGTGCGCACGCGTGCACTTGATCGCGCGCTGTTACATCATCACTTTGTAGTGCCTCACTGGAATCTGATTGAACATCGCCTGGTTTATTGGGACAAATTTGGGCAACCCGAAATTGCACCAGCTTTCGACCGAACCTTCAGTACTGGCATACTCACGTGGTGGGTAGACCCGGAAAAAGCCAAGCGTATGAATGCCCACAAAAAGTAATATAGGGTCTTAACAGGCAACTATGGGCAATTATATTCTTCGCCGTTTGGCGTTAATGCTGCCAACATTGTTTGGCATCATGCTAATTAATTTTTTTGTCGTGCAGGCGGCCCCAGGCGGCCCGGTAGAACAAATGATCTATCGGATGCAGCATGCAAATATTGCTGGCGTATCTGCAGTACAATCTGACAGTCACTCCGCGCGCGGCATTCCGACAGAAATCATCGAGCGCATCCAAATCATGTACGGCTTTGACAAGCCGGCTCATGAACGCTTTTGGATTATGCTAAAAAACTATGTAACGCTGGATTTTGGCGAAAGTTTCTATCGCAATGCCAGTGTGCTGGAATTAATCACCGAAAAGCTCCCCGTCTCCATCTCTCTGGGCTTATGGAGCACTTTACTGATTTATTTGATCTCCATTCCCCTGGGTATTCGCAAGGCAATTAGTCACGGCAGTCATTTTGATGTACTGAGTAGCACTATCGTCTCCATACTCTATGCCATTCCCGGTTTTTTGCTGGGTATTTTGCTGATCGTCTTGTTCGCCGGTGGCACCTATTTTGATTGGTTCCCCTTACGTGGCCTCACGTCGAGCAACTTTGATGAAATGAGTCTGCTGGGGAAAATCGGTGACTATTTCTGGCACCTTGCTCTGCCCTTAACGGCTTATACCATCGGTGGCTTCGCTACTCTGAGCATGTTGACCAAGAACTCATTTCTGGACGAAATTAACAAACAGTACGTAGTGACTGCTCAGGCAAAAGGTTTAAGCAAAAATCAGGTTTTGTATCGCCATGTATTTCGCAATGCGATGCTCATTATTATTTCCGGGTTTCCCGCCGCTTTTATTAGTATTTTTTTCGCCGGTTCGTTATTGATTGAAGTTATATTCTCCCTCGATGGCCTCGGCTTATTAAGTTTTGAGGCGGTAACTAACCGCGACTACCCGGTATTTTTCGGCACCCTGTTTATCTTTACCCTGCTCGGTTTGTTTATCAAGTTAATCTCCGATCTAATGTATGTATGCGTTGATCCGCGCATCGACTTTCAAAGCAGGGAACGTTGACGATGGACTGGGTCAATCGCTTGAGCCCCATCAGTCAGCGACGTCTGCTGACGTTCTATAAAAATCGGCGCGCCTATTGGAGCCTGATAATTTTCTCAATCCTCTTCGTCATCAGTATGGGGGCGGAACTGATCGCTAACGACAAACCGATACTCATCAGCTATCAGGATGATCTTTATTTCCCCGCATTTAAGTACTATCCGGAAACTACCTTCGGGGGTGATTTTGATACTGCTGCAGATTACCGCGATCCTTATATAAAAGACCTTATTGAAGCGGATGGCTGGATCTTGTGGCCGCTGATCCCCTATAGCTACAACACCCACATTCATAACCTGCCACAACCGGCGCCATCCCCACCCAGCGAAAATAATTGGTTGGGCACTGACGACCAGGCGCGCGATGTAGTTGCACGTATTATTTACGGCTTTCGCATCTCGATTCTATTTGCCTTGATTCTGGCTTTTGGCAGTGCCTTGATTGGTGTAACAGTCGGGGCAATCCAGGGCTATTATGGTGGCAAGGTTGATTTGCTCGGTCAGCGCTTCCTGGAAATCTGGAGTTCGTTGCCGGTATTATTTTTATTGATTATTTTAGCTAGCATCATCACACCTAATTTCTGGTGGCTGTTGGGGATTATGCTGTTGTTCAGTTGGACATCTCTGGTCGATGTTGTGCGTGCAGAATTTTTACGTGGCCGTAATCTGGATTATGTCCGTGCTGCTCGCGCTCTGGGCGTAAGCAATCCCAAAATTATTATGCGCCACGTTTTACCTAACGCCATGGTCGCCACGATGACCTTTATGCCGTTTCTGCTGACCGGCGCCATTACCACGCTTACGTCATTAGATTTTTTGGGGTTTGGCTTGCCACCGGGATCACCGTCACTGGGTGAGTTGGTAGCACAAGGCAAGAATAATCTTCACGCGCCCTGGTTGGCCTTAAGTGCCTTCGGCGTGCTATCGCTGATGCTCACCCTGCTCGTCTTTATCGGCGAAGGTGTTCGCGATGCGTTTGATCCACGACTGATCAACAAGCAGTAAAAAGATGATTGAACCTATCTTAAACATAGAAAACCTGGATGTAACTTTTGGTCATGGTACCCAAGCTCGTCGTGTTGTGGAAAAAGTCAATATTGCCCTCAACAAAGGCGAAACCTTTGCATTGGTGGGTGAATCCGGTTCAGGAAAATCGGTCACAGCCCATAGTATCCTGCAATTGCTCCCCTACCCTTACGTTTCTCATTCCGATGAAAGCGGGATTTATTTCGAGGGGGAAAATTTGTTGCGGCTGAGTGAAAACGCCATGAATAAAATTCGTGGCAGGCGTATTGGTATGATTTTCCAGGAGCCGATGACTGCGCTGAACCCTTTGCATACCGTTGAAAAACAAATAGGTGAAATTATAGGTCTGCATCGCGGCTTGCGTGGTGAGGCCTTGCGCACGGAAGTCCTGCATCAACTTGAACGCGTCAAGATTCCACAAGCATCGAGCAAATTAAAAGCCTATCCACACCAACTCTCCGGGGGCCAACGCCAGAGAGTCATGATCGCCATGGCCTTGGCCAACCAGCCGGACGTACTTGTTGCGGATGAACCCACTACCGCCCTGGATGTTACGGTGCAAAAACAGATCATGATTTTGCTGAAAGAGTTACAACAGGAAATGGGAATGACGCTGTTGTTAATCACCCATGACCTTGGCGTTGTACGTCACTTTAGTGATCGAATGGCGGTTATGCAAAATGGCAAAATTGTCGAGCAAGGTGCGTGCGAGAATATTTTTTCTCGCCCTAGCGAGGCTTACACCAAACTGTTATTAGAGAGCGAGCCCACCGGTAGCGCCATCGCACCACCACCTGATTCTGAAATGTTGTTAACTGCCTATGATCTTTCAGTGCGGTTCCCTTTGCATAAACCTTTCCTGAGAAAACCATCTGAATTTCTGGTCGCCGTTGATAACGCGCAATTGCAAGTTACCAAAGGGCAAACCCTGGGTATTGTGGGTGAAAGTGGCTCCGGCAAGTCAACATTGGCTATGGCGCTACTGCGCCTGCTTAATGCAGAAGGCTCAATCACCTTTCGCGGAAAGCCGCTGCAAGAATTGAATCAAAAAGCCTTGCGCCCCGTGCGCAGGCAGATGCAAGTTGTCTTCCAAGATCCTTTTGCAAGTTTAAGCCCGCGAATGACGGTGCAACAGATTATTGCTGAAGGCTTGGTGGTTCACACCGATATGTCGCGCCAGGCCATTGAAGTGGCTGTGATAAAAAGCATGGAAGATGTGGGGCTCGATCCCGAGTTCCGTCATCGATACCCCCATGAATTTTCTGGTGGGCAACGCCAGCGTATTGCTATTGCCCGCGCATTGATTCTGAATCCTGATATTATCTTCCTCGACGAACCTACTTCAGCACTGGATCGAGCGGTGCAAGTGCAAATTATCAATTTGTTGCGCAAACTCCAGGAACAGTATCATTTAACCTATGTGTTTATCAGCCATGATTTGAAAGTTATCCGCGCTATCAGTCATCAGGTTGTGGTTATGAAAAATGGCAAGATTATCGAGCGAGCGAGTACTGAGAAAATTTTTACTCAACCGGAACAGGACTACACACGCGAATTGCTCAGTGCGACCTTGAGTTAACCAACGTCGGGATGGCACTCAACAAGGCACGAGTATAGGAGTGGTGGGGAGCAGCGAATAAGGCTTCGGTTTCACCCTCTTCCACGATTTTTCCTTTGTGCATCACAACAACCCTGTCACACAGATAGCGCACCACTGACATATCATGGGAAATAAATAACATCGTCAA
>CAMPIG010000236.1 GCA_946886255.1 uncultured Cellvibrio sp.
ACCTGCTGGCGTAGTCACGAACAAGAGACCCTGTAAGTTCGGATTGCATTTGTTCTAGGCATTGTGCGACACCCCGGTTTAACCTGATACGCACCGGCAAGGTGTTAATGAATAACCCCAATGCCCGATCCGCACCCGCTCCGCCCTGCATACGCCCGAACAGGACAGTACCGAAGACGACGTCCTCTCGTCCGGAGGTTTTACCGACCACCATCGCCCAGGCCAGATGGAACAAGGCGGCAGCGCTGACACCATATCGCTGCGCCTGCTGCCGCGCCCGTATCGACACGTTAGTCGCTAGCGGACGCTGAGCCTCTTCAACACCATTCAGATCATTTGCGCCATCAAATTCGCTATGGATATCCAGCAGTTGGAAAGGTGCGGTGGGTTCATCGATATCGCCCAGCATTTCCGTAAAAAAAGCCTTGTGCCGTGCAATGTCAGTCCGCTGCCGGGTTTGCGCCACAAAATTTCGGAATGGAATGGACGGCTCCAGCGTGTCGTAGCCCTGGTTGCGGATGGTCGCTATCTCGTTAACGACACGCTCAAGAGTGGTGTGATCCAGAATCAGGTGGTGCGCCAGTATTCTCAACAGCCAACGGTTATTGGCAATATCATAAGCTGCCACTGCGCGAATCAACGGTGCACGCCGCACATCGATGGGATAGCAACCGGAGGTCACATCGGTCAGCAATTGCTCCGCGACATTGCTCTGTCCATCCGGGATAAGCCACTCCAATGCCAGACGGGCGTTTCTGAAAACCACCTGCATCGGTTCATGGAGGTTTTCCCACAGTATGGCGGTGCGCAAAATGTCGTGGCGTGCAATAACCTGATTAAAACTGGCAATGAAACTATCCAGTTGGGACTCGCTGCCAAAACTTAACAAATGGCAAGTTACATAAATGTCGTGATGCTGGTCTGCCGCCAGCAAGTGATGGAAGAGCAGCCCTTCCTGCAAAGGGGCCAGGGGATAAATATCCTGGATATTGCGTGCCCCACCGGGAATCACCCGTTCGATATGCGCAATGTCTTCGGCGGAGACATCAATGAGCGTTAGCATTTCCGGCTGTAGGGCACTGCAACCCGGCGGAATAAGGTTTGGTGGTACAACGATAGCCCCCGCATCGTCAGCGGCATGCAGTTGTTGGACAAAATCCATTAAGCCGGGGTATTTGAACAGGGTTTTCACTGAGGATGGCCAGCCCTGTTGACGGAGGCGCTCCAGCAATTTGAGCGCCAGGAGGGAATGTCCGCCCAATTCAAAAAAATTGTCGTGGCGTCCCACGGCGGCTAGATCCAGCAACTCGGCCCAGATCTGCGCAACCAGTATTTCTACCTCGCCTTGCGGTGGTTCATATGTCAGCTCGCTGCCAAATTGCGGCTCCGGCAACGCCTTCCTATCCACCTTGCCATTGGGATTCAGCGGCAAGGCATCCAACACCATAATGGCGCTGGGAACCATATATTCGGGTAGGGTTTGGCTCAAATATGCACGCACGTGTGCAGCATCGATTGGTTGTCGATAAGCCCCGGCGTCGGCGCCAACCACATAGCCAACCAGGCGAGCGCCAAGCGCACTTTCCCTCAATACTACTGCCGCCTCGCGCACGGCCGGATGCGCCATGAGCTGCGCCTCGATTTCGCCAATTTCGATACGGAATCCCCGGAGCTTCACTTGTTGGTCTGCCCGCCCCAGATAATCCAGTTGCCCTTCGGGGTTCCAGCGCACCAGATCCCCGGTGCGGTAAAGCCGTTCACCGGCAGGACCAAATGGGCTGGCGATAAATCGCTCTGCACTCAGGTCGGGCCGATCGAGATAACCTCGCCCCACCAATTCGCCACCGATATACAACTCTCCCACCACCCCGTGTGGGACAAGGCACAACGCGTTGTCCAGTACATAGGCACTGGTTCCGGCGATAGGCGCACCAATAGGAACGGCATTTTTGCCATCGTCCAGGCAAGTCCATTGGGTGACATGGATGGTGGTTTCGGTAGGACCGTAAAGGTTCTGCAAGCTTGCTCCAGCCAGCCGTCGCAATGCCTCGCGCTTAACCGGGGCGGGCATGGCTTCACCACCGCAAATAACATGCCTCAGCCGGGTTTGTTCCTCAATCCCCTCGCACGCCAGGAATGCTTGCAACATGGCGGGTACAAAATTCAGGGTGGTGATCCGGTGATCGCGGATTAACGCGATGATCCGTTCAGGGTCGCGGTGATCACCCGGATTGGCGACTACCAGCCTGACTCCCGCCATCAACGGCCAGAAGATCTCCCATACCGACACATCGAAGCCAAACGGAGCCTTGTGGAGAACAGCATCGGCAGGTGTGAGCCCATAAGTGCACTGCATCCACATCATGCAGCGAGTCAGCGAACTATGCCGGATTGCCGCACCTTTGGGCTTTCCGGTGGAACCCGAGGTGTAAATAATGTACGCCAGGTTGTCCCCGTGTACCGGGACAGCAGGATTTGATCGAGAAGCATGATCAAGGTCGAGCCAATCCAGCTCCAGAACTTGAGCTACCCCGGTTAGAGGCAGGCGTTCACGCAATCCGTGCTGGGTAAGTACCAAGGCTATACCACTATTCTCGATAATGTAGGCCAGTCGCTCTACCGGGTACTCCGTATCCAGCGGCACATAGGTTCCACCGGCTTTGAGGATTGCCAGTAACCCTACAATCATCTCCAGGGAACGCTCTACCGCGATGCCCACCTTGCATTCGGCAACCACGCCCAACGCGATCAAGTGGTGAGCCAGGCGGTTCGCGCGGGCGTTAAGCTCCGCGAAAGTAAGGGTCTCATCAGCAAAACTTACTGCCGGCGCCAGGGGAAATTGCTGCGTTTGCCATTCAATTAAATGGTGTATGGGAGCTGCATCCGGGTAGGAAAGTTTATTGATACTCCAGTCCACTAATTGCTGGCGCTCTGCAGAGGCCAACAGTTCGATGTCACCCAATGTTCGGTGGGGCTTCTGTTCAAGCGCCTCAACAATACCTGCAAGGGCAATTTCCATATAAGTACACAGGCGTTTGGCACCTATGGATGTGTTCACCTGACTTTTTAAACGGAAGCCATTGCCCAGGTCATCGACCGACATATTGATGGGATAATTGGTGCGCTCTTCCCCGCCGAGGGATTCCACCCCATCAAGGATACGGTTTGTGTGGCCCCTTTCCTGTTGAGGGTTATAGCGGTAGTTCAGCAGGCTGGAAAAAAGCGGAGTACCACCGGGCAGATCACTGCAACCCTGCGCCAACGTCAGGCTCGCCTGTTCGTGATGCAGGAGTCCGGTAAGCCAGTCGCGGGTTTGCTGCAGGCATTCCTCCACACTCCGGGTACCCAGGTTAATGCGGATGGGCAGTGTATTAATAAACATTCCCAAGGCTTGCCCTGCCCCCTTAAATCCTTGCAGGCGGCCCAACAGCACAGTACCGAATACCACATCATCCCTGCCGGTGGTTTTACTCAGTACCAGCGCCCAGGCCAGATGGAAAATTGTCGCGGCACTGACACCATACTTTTGCGCCTGGGAACGGATGTTCGCCGCCAAACCACCGGACAGCAGATGCCTGGTTTCCTCGATATCCTTGCCATCGCCATGGATATCCAATAAACCGAATGGCGCGGTAGGTTCATTCACACCCTGGAGCATCTGCCTGAAGAAAACCTCATGTTCTGCGCGGCTTACCCCGAAACGGGCCTGCGCAACAAAGCGACGGAACGGTATCGGCTCCGGTAAATCATCCATGTGCCCACGCTGGATCAGGGAAATTTCATTCAATAACAACTCCAGTGTTGTATGGTCGGATACCAGGTGATGGCTGAGTAGTTGCAATAGCCAGCGCCCCTGCTGCGGATCATGGATCGCAATCACCCGAACCAGCGGGGCACGTTCCAGCGCAATCCCGGGTCGAACGAAACTTAAGTAGTACTCCAGTTGTGCAAGTGGATGCTGTTGGTCCGGTATCTCCAGCCATTCAATATCCAGTTGTGCTTGCCTGTAGACAACTTGCACCGGCTCGCTCAAGCCCTCCCAGAGTACGGCAGTACGCAATACATCGTGGCGCTGTAGCGCAATATTCAGGCACTCAATAAAGTGCGCTATCCGCTCCTTACTATCAAAGCCAAGCAAAAACGGCGTGATATAAGCATCGGTTTGCGGTTGCAGCAGGTGATGGAACAAGATGCCCTCCTGCGAGAGGGTAAATATCCTGGATATTCGCCGCGTGCCCCGGAACTGCCGCCTCAATAATGGCGATCTCTTCCGACGTCAGCGTCAGCAGCGTCACCATCTCCGGGGCAATTTTTTCGCAATTGGCGGGTATGCGATTGGGTGGTATACGGTCGAGAGATAGCGCCGACCCCGGATCATCGCTATGACGTACAAGTACCCTGGCGAGCGCTTGTAATTGTGGATGTTGGAACAGGCTCCGCGCCGCCAGTGTCCATCCTTGCAGCCGCAGACGTTCGATCAACGTTAATGCCAACAGGGAGTGCCCGCCCAACCCGAAGAAGTTATCGGATCGCCCCACTCGTTCAACACCCAATACCTCGGCCCAGGTACGGGCAAGCATAAGTTCCACATCATTTTGTGGCGGCTCATATTCCCTGGTATTACTCAGCAAGGGATCGGGCAAGGCGTTGCGATCCACCTTGCCGTTTGCGTTCAGCGGCAAACCCGACGCCAGTACCACAATGGCTGGCACCATGTATTCCGGTAACGATTGGCTCAGCCGTTCGCGCACTATTTCAGGTGCAAGAGACTGGCCGGCAATATAACCCACCAGTTGCACGCCCCCGTTTCCTTCCCTCGCGACAACCACTGCTTCCCTGATCCCGGGTTGTTGCAATAATTGCGCTTCAATTTCACCAGGCTCAATCCGGAATCCCCTGATTTTTACCTGATGATCAATACGCCCCACATAATCGAGTTGCCCCTCAAGGTTCCAGCGCGCCAAATCCCCTGTGCGATAAAGGCGCCCGCCATTGGTACTGAAGGGATCGGCAACAAAGCGCCCGGCCGTCAGGCCAGCGCGATCCAGATAACCCCGCGCTAATATCGCACCCCCCAGATAGAGTTCACCGACAACTCCCTGCGGAACGGGATTCAAATTCGCATCAAGGATGACAGCCCTTCTCTCCCCGACCGGTCGGCCGACCGGCATATAAGCCAAATGGCCCGAGCGTACACACCCGTCCCACACTGTTGGGGTAATGACTGTTTCTGCAGGCCCGTAGGCATTGAATATTTTGTCAGGAGTGCAGCTCTGTTGGACACGAGCGAATTCCTCCCTTAGCCAAGCCTCACCACCGGCGATACAAAGGCGCATAGGCAAAGCGGCTGCGGACATGGACTCCGTCAGTTGCCGCAGGTAGGCAGGCGGCATGTACAACACATTAACGCCCTGCTGCTGCCTCAATGCCTCTACTGCACTAAAGGACAAATACCGCTCCTGCGGCAATACAATCGTCGCCCCCACCAGCAATGGCAGCATCCATTGCTCGCCTGCTGCATCAAAACTGATGGATGCAAATTGCAAAAGGCGATCGCTGGCCTGAAGCTGGTAGTGGGAATTGATTGCCTGCAAATGCGCCGATAAAGCGGCATGACCCACCGCTACTCCCTTGGGGATGCCGGTTGAACCTGAGGTGTAAATGACGTAGGCCTGGCTTTCGCCGTGTACGTCAACCGCTATATTCACATTCGGCTGGCCGGTCAGAATGATGTCGTCCAGTGCCAGTACCTGCAAGGTTTCATGGGCGGGAATGATATTCAGCAGATGGCGTTGTGTTAACAGTACTACAATGCCACTGTCGCGAATCATGTACGCCAAGCGTTCTCGGGGATATTCAGGATCAAGCGGAACATAGGCACCACCCGCTTTTAAAATGGCTAATAGCCCCACCACCATATCGATGGAGCGCTCCACGGCGATTCCCACCCGGCATTCAGATTTTACCCCCACATCCACCAGATAATGGGCTAACTGATTGGCCCTGTTATTCAGTTCACGATAACTCACCTGCTGGTCGCCAAAAACCAATGCCGTTGATTCGGGAGCTTCTCGCACGCGTTGTTCGATCAGCCGATGTACTGGTGAGCCGGTAGAACCATGCAATTCACCAGTCCCCCATGCTATTAGCTGTTGCAGCTCGGCATCAGCAAGCAAGTTCAGGGAGCGCAATGCGCATTCAGGTGTTTCTGCAAAAGCGTTAAGAATCGCCAGATAATGCCCGGTCAACCGTTCAATCGTCGCGGGTTCAAATAATTCCTTTGCGTAAGTAAACCGCACGCGAACACAACCGCTGTGAGCATCCTCATTGCTATCCACAGCCAATTCAAATTGTGCTCCCTGATCTGCTGATTTGAACTCTTCGAGAAGCAATCCCGATAATTGTTTCAACAACGGCTGGCGTTGAACCTGATGATTGAACATCACCTGAAAAAGCGGCGTGCTACCGGTATGGCGTTCGGGTGCAAGGGCTTCAACCAATTGTTCGAACGGCAGATCCTGATGTGCCTGCGCCCCCAGGGCAGCCTCCCGGGTTTGTTGTAGCAAATGCTGCAAGGTGAATTCCGGGTGAATAACGTTACGCAGGACCTGGGTATTGACAAAGAAACCCACCACGCCCTCCGTTTCCACACGATGCCGGTTAGCGACGGGGATACCAACCCGGATATCGTTCTGACCGCTGTGTCGCTGCAACAGAATTTGAACGCCCGTCAGCAAGATCATAAACAGCGTTACACCTTCTGCGCGCCCACGCTCGCGCAACCGAACAACTAATTCGGACGGCAAATCCAGCGCAACACGGGCAGCGGTATATTGCCCGTCATATCGCCGAGGAAAATCGGTTGGCAACATCATCACCGGATGATGATCACCCAGTTGCGTTTTCCAATAATCGAGCTGACGCGCCCTCTCGCCCGCGTCCATCCAATAGCGTTGCCATATGGCATAGTCTGCATATTGGACCGGCAGGGGCGGCAAGCCGGCATCACCATTTTTTAATTGAGCCTCATACAACCCCGCAAATTCATTGATCAGAATTTGTATCGACCAGCCATCGGAAATAATGTGGTGAACAACCACAACCAACACATGTTCCTGCACTCCGGTACGGAGTAATTCAACACGCAGCAATGGCCCATTGATGAAATCAAACGGAGCCGAATGAAAACGCTGGTATTCCTCACTGACACGTTGGTTTATGTCATCACCGTCCCTTGTTTCCACATTCATTAGCGGAATGTCAAAGTCGAGATGTTGCAGGATATGCTGCTCCACTACGCCATTTGCGTCAGGGCGAAATACCGTGCGTAACGACTCGTGGCGGTCAACCAATTTTTTAAAGCTGGCTGTGAGCGCTTGCAGGTCCAACTGCCCGGTAAGCTTCAGGGCGATTGACAGATGGTAGGCGGTACTTTCGCGATCCAACTCCCACAAAAACCATTGC
>CAMPIG010000237.1 GCA_946886255.1 uncultured Cellvibrio sp.
TAATGGAAGCTCACCGCATCCATCTTCAGGCTCCAGTTAGGTTCAACATTGCCTGTCAGATGCTCTGCCCACTTGGTGTCTTCTGAATGGCCACCACTGGCAATAAATTTGGGCGTATTGTCCTTGGGCGCTTTCAGGAAGCTGGCGTAGTGCTTGTAAAGATCGGTGTAGTACTCAGGCCGCATATTCCCGCCGCACCCCCAGGCCTCGTTACCGATGGCAAAGTAATGAACGCGCCAGGGTTTATCCCGCCCGTTCTTGCGGCGCAATTCGGCCAGGGTAGATTTGGTATCTGATGTCATGTACTCCAGCCACTCCGCCATTTCCTGCGGTGTGCCGGTGCCGAGGTTGCCGTTTACGTATACCTCCGCGTCCAGCATCTCGGCCAATTCAAAAAATTCGTGGGTGCCGAAGGCATTGGTTTCTTCTACACCGCCCCAGTTGGTGTTCACCTTCACCGGGCGTTTATTGCGCGGGCCAATGCCATCGCGCCAGTGATATTCATCTGCAAAGCAGCCACCGGGCCAACGGATCAAAGGAACCTGGAGATCCTTGAGTGCGGCAACCACATCTTTCCGAAAACCGTTTGTATTAGGGATTCTGGATTTTTCACCGACCCAAATACCTTCATAAATACCATGCCCTAGGTGTTCAGCAAATTGGCCGTAGATGTTTTTGTTGATAACCGGCCCGGGTTGATCCGCCCTGACAGTCAGATCAACCGATGCAGCAAACGCACTGGTGGCAAGTAAACTGGTGGTGATAAACAGGGTTCGCAGGTGAATTTTCAAGCGTTTCATGGCGTAGCCTCCTCAGCTGTTATAGTTATGCAGACCAGATCTTACCTGACCAAGTCATATTGTCATACAAGTTAACAGAATTTTACTTTTGACGGAAATGGCCCCGCCTTCAAAAGCGAACAGGGCCGACGCATATCACTGCGCAATAGTTGGGATGTTGTAAACGCCTGATATGTCGCTGTTGAAGGCGGTGAAATCATCAGTGTAAAAAGCACGGAAATCCGCCAGAGTGCCGTTGTTGATATTTTCCGTTCGACTAGTCGGTACCCAGTAATGCGGCACCAGCTGACCATTCGGACCAGGAACCCCTTCCGGCGCATTGCGCCACACCAGCAAAAAGGAAATCCGCCTGGCTTCGGGGTCAGCTTTGAGCCCATCGATCAGCTTGCGATACCACTGGTTATCGAATTTACCTGCCTCAATATCCGGCGCCCGGATGCCTATCTCAGAAATGGCCGCTATCTTGCCCCGCGCCTCCGCCATACGCACCACCAGTGCTGCGTTGGCAACAACGTTGGCAAACCAGTCTGCGTTGTCTTTTGCCGGGCCGTAGGTGTCGAAGCCCAACACATCAACCCAGGCATCGCCGGGATAGCGTTCCAGATAATTGGCTTCAGTAACTTCCCGGAAATTATTCGGTGAATAGGCGAACAGGAAATTATTTACGCCCTTGGTATCGCGCAGATACTCCACGGTAAACCGATACAGTGCTTTGTATTCTCCCGGTGTGGATTGTTCCGCACCCCACCAAAACCAGCTGCCAGTATTCTCGTGGAGGATGCGGAATACCACCGGTATCAGGGTGCCGTTTTCATCACGCAGGTTATTCGCCCAATCAGCAACCTGGTCCAGGTAGCCAACATAAGTAGCATGCGCCTCACCATCGGGCAACGCAGCAACCACCGCCGGGGTTTTGTCCCATGAAGTACCCACCGGCCAGTTATCGGGTTTCTTTTGCTGGTCGGTCAAGGGATTATCCGGATGCGTGCTGACACTGATAATGCCGCCCCGGGCGTAAGCTTTTTTCACCGGCTCAACAATATCGCCTTCCTGTTTGGGCGTGATGATGGACAAGGTATCCCAGCCATACACCGCAGCAAAATCACCTACGGCGTTAAAGGTATCCGATTGGGTGCCGTCGGTGGACTGGATTGTCAGCCCTTGAGTAGTCTCATGCTGATGACCAAACATGATGGAGGTCTTGGCCTGCTCACGCATAAATGCAAATAGTGAACGTGTTTCCGGTGTTGCATTCTTGTTAACCAGGTTTACCACCACAGGTTGCGAAACAACTGCTTCTGTTGTGCTGGATGGGACATCTGCCTGGCAGCCAAACAAAAACAGCCCGGCCAGGATAAACATCGTTAGCTTCATTTTTACCTCTGGGTTGTATGTTTGATGAGTGTAGTAAACATGGCGAAACCTTATAAATAATCGCGCTCACATAAATGACCCCGACCTACCCGACCGCTATCGGGCGGTTGGTATTTTTCGCGTCACAAGGTAGACTGGTGTACTAGCTGCAACATAGCAGCGGGACCGCCTGTGAAGGTGGTTACATAATGACAAGAATAGGGGAACAGGCTGCAAACAGGCCTAACCTGCGTCAGCGACTCATGAGCGCCGACGTATAAAAATCAACCATGGAATCACCTGTAGTTTGTGAAATGTTCGCTGAGATGCACATTGAGAGGTGCATTTTGAGGTTTATCAATATCCTGGCGGATAAACCCCTTCAGCAATACCTCACTTCCGGCTATAAAAGGCTGGGATATTAGCGAACTATTGGCAAGATTCCTAAATCGACTTATACAGTGTTATATCCAGCAGGCTTGCGTGGCTAGAGCACAGGTATATTGTGAGGAACTGAGAGAATGAGCTTTATTCATGACGATTTCTTGCTCGATACCGAGCAGGCGCGTGTGCTCTATCACGACTACGCGAAAGATTTACCCATCATCGATTACCACTGCCACCTCCACCCGGAGCAGGTCGGTAACAACAAACAATTCAAAAACCTCTATGAAGTCTGGCTGGCCGGCGACCACTACAAATGGCGCGCCATGCGCTCCAATGGTGTCGACGAGCGCTACTGCACTGGTGATGCCAGCGACTGGGAAAAGTTTGAAAAGTGGTGCGAAACGGTACCCTATACCCTGCGCAATCCGCTGTACCACTGGACCCACCTAGAACTGCGTAAACCCTTCGGTATTACCGATCGCTTACTCGATAAATCCAATGCAAAACGCACCTGGGACGAGTGTAACGAAATGCTCGCTACGCCGGAGTTCAGTGCACGCGGTTTGATGACCCAAGCCAAAGTGAAATTGGTGTGCACTACCGACGATCCAATCCACGATCTCGCTCATCACAAGGCAGTCGCTGCAGATAAATCCTTTGGCAGCGCCATGCTACCCACCTGGCGACCAGACCGTGCCATGGCCGTGGAAAGCGCAAAAGACTACAACGCTTACCTGGATCGGTTGGCTAGTGTCAGCGATACCCAGATCAGCACCTTCGACGATTTGATGACAGCACTCAACAAACGTCACGATTACTTTCACGCAAACGGTTGCCGCCTGTCTGACCACGGTTTGGAAACGGTTTACGCGGCGGATTACACCGAAGCGGAAATCAAATCCATCTTTGCCAAAGTGCGCGGCGGCAGTGAATTAAATGCAGAGGAAATCGAAAAATTCCAATCCGCCATGATGGTGGAATTTGCGTTGCAGGACCACGCCAAAGGTTGGGTACAGCAATTCCACATCGGCGCAATTCGTAACAACAACCCCCGATTATTCCGCACTCTCGGTCCGGACACTGGTTTTGATTCCATTGGCGATCATAACTATGCCAAACCGCTGGCAAAATTCCTCGGACGCCTCGACAGCGAAAATCGTTTGGCAAAAACGATTCTGTACAACCTGAACCCGCGTGATAACGAAATGATCGGCACCATGATCGGCAACTTCCAGGACGGCTCTGCGGCTGGCAAGATCCAGTTCGGCAGTGGCTGGTGGTTCCTGGATCAAATGGATGGCATGTCTCGCCAAATCGAGGCCCTGAGCCAGCTAGGTTTATTAAGCCGTTTCGTGGGCATGTTGACTGATAGCCGCAGCTTCCTGAGCTACTCTCGTCACGAATATTTCCGTCGCATCCTGTGCGGCATCCTGGGGCGCGATATGGCCAAAGGTGTAGTGCCCAATGACACCAGGATGGTCGGCAAGATGATCAGCGATATCAGCTTTAATAATGCGAAGGAATATTTTCCGTTTGTTGTGCCGGAATAATTTTCCGGTTTTGTAATGACATACAGCTGATGCGGGCACAATGCGAGTTTGGCGTTAGGGCTTTTGTTTCGAAACCCTCAAGTCATGGACGACTTGAGGGAGCTACAGGGACGTATTCATGCGTTTTCGAAACAAAAGTCCTAATGACAAACGAACTACGAAGTACTAAAGCGCTTTAAACTTCGGTTGAAAACGAAAACCGATCGCCAAGCGATTCCAGGCATTAATCGCCATAATCATACCTGTCAGATTCACCAATTCCTGCTCATTAAAGTGCGCCGCTACCGCCTCGTAATCTTCATCGTGAACAGGGTGTTGTGACAAGCGCGCCAGGGTTTCAGCCCAGCGTAATGCAGCCCTTTCCCGCTCAGAAAACACGCCAACTTCCGCCCATGACGCCACCACGTCCAAACGCTCTTGTTGCTCGTCATCGTGACGTGCTTCGGCGGCGTGCATATGTTGGCAAAATGCACAGCCATTAATCTGCGAGGTGCGTATTTTTATCAAATGCAGAAGTTTGGGCTCCAGGCCGCTGCGAACCGCTTGATCAAATACCGCGAGGGATTTCAGCAGGGCCGGTTGTAATTCGTAAACACGTGCGGGCGTTAAACGTTCTTTCATGACAGTCTCCTTGATGGGGTAGAGGTTTCATGATGCCCTTGGTTGCTCAGCGGGAATTGTACTTTTGCGACAACTTTTTCTTGCGGTATTGACCCGGCGTTAATCCCGTTAACTTTTGAAACTGGCGAATAAAATGTGCCTGATCATAAAAGCCCGTATATTGCGCAACATCCACCAGGGACAATTGCGGTTGATCGCTGATTAACTTGCGTGCCAGCTTAATCCGTCCCAACTGTTTGAGCTGCCCCGGCGACAATCCCACCTCCTGATGAAATTTGCGCTCCAGGTTACGCCGGCTCATCGCTACCTGCTCACAGATGGCCTCAATCGACTCCGGGCTATAAATCAATTTGGGCAATACATGTTGTAACAACCCGGGTTGGGCAGAAATCTGTGCGGCTTGCGCCAACAACCAATTATCAATAAAACCAATTCGCTCCGGAATTGAGGTTAAATCGCCGAGCTTTTTTTGCAGCTCGTGCAAGGGATGAACCTCCAAGTCCAGAGAAGAAAACTCTCTGCCAATCCACTCCGGCATTGATAGGCCCAGCAACTCAAAAACACCACCGGGATGGAAGCGAATACCCAGACAGTCCTGCGCCCCGCTGAGGTGGATTTTGTTTACAATTTGTCGGGCATAGAAAGAAACACGGGTATCCTGATCTGGCGTAAAGTAAAAATTGATATTGGTACCGCCATCCGGATACAAAGTTTCGGTAGAACCTTGCGCCGATAACCGGGACTGCATAACCCAGTAACATTGCACCCAGGGACGCAATGCAGGATGTGGCATAAATCGCTGGAACCCCAAATGCCCGAGATTGCCGATAAAGATGTCCGTCGAAGGTTCAAAAACGGGAAGATGCATGGGCCACCTGTTAGACATGAACAGCGAATACAGATTATCTGTCACAGAGACGAGATTTGATTATAGTGTCGGATACTTGCCAGCGTAAGATGAAACTATCCGGTCCACCCATAAATCGGAGGCATAGTGCCCGACTCATCTGCCATACATACTTTCAGTTTCGCATTTTCAGTCACTGCACCTATCTTTCTGATGGTACTGATCGGCATGGCATTAAAACGCCTGCGCATGATTACCGAAGAGTTTATTGATACTGCCTCCAAACTGGTTTTTAACCTGGGATTACCCACACTGTTATTTACCAGCAGCGCCACCACAGATTTTTCTCGCCTCGCTGATATAAACCTATTGCTCGCCATGGGCCTGATGACACTGATAGTGTTTGGGTTAACACAATTAACCGCACGCTGGCATGTACAACATACGCGCGATGAAGGAGTCTTTGTGCAAGGTGCATTTCGCGGCAATCTGGTTATCACCGGCCTGGCATTTTGTGCCAACGCCTATGGCGAACGAGGCTTGGCCATTGCGGCATTACCGGTGGCGATGACGGTGGTGCTTTACAATTTATTGTCGGTTTACACCCTGAATCGCAGCCTCAATCAAGGCAATGGAAAAACCTGGCATAAAACCTGGCGCGGCATCCTGCGCAATCCGTTGATCATCGCGATTGTCGCCGGCTTTGCATGTAATGCTATCGGGATCAGCCTGCCCGGTGTGATCCTTGATAGCGCTAATTACCTGGGACAAATGGTGTTGCCATTAGCATTAATCTGTATCGGCGGTGCATTGAACCTGAAACAATTGCGCCGTATCGATGCAGCAGCCTTTATGGCAACGCTGTGGAAATTAATTCTGTCGCCACTATTGGCCTGTGCCATTGCTATTGGACTAGGGACGCGCGGTGAAAGCCTGGCGATTATATTTCTGCTCGCTGCATCACCATCAGCCACCGTCAGTTTTGTGATGGTACAAGCCATGGGTGGCAACGGAAAATTAGCCGCCAATATTATCGTACAAACAACTTTGGTCGCGATGCTCAGTGTAACGATGGGATTGTGGTTATTGCAGCGGTTGGGGTTTGTGTAGATTGAGCATTACAACCATTTCTGCCAAAACAACGCTTTGCCCATTTGTGGGTCCAATTCATAGCCAGCAAAGCCGAATTTCTTATAGGCGGCTTGCGCGGCACTATTACCTTCAAGTACTTCCAGCGTGAGCTTGCAGCAGTTTCTTTGCCTTGCGATGGATTCAACGCACGCCAACATAGCATTACTGATATTACGGCCGCGATAATCCTGTCTCACTACGATATCGTGAATATTAATCAACGGACGTGCTTTGAAAGTAGAAAAACTTTCAAAGCAATTAACGAGCCCCACCGCGTGGTCATCGACATAACACAAGACTGTGAAAGCAAAAGATCGTCGGGCAAGTTCACTAATAATGCGCTGCGCTACGGCGTCATCCAGCGGTGCGCCCCCGCCCATCGGGTCGCGCGCGTAGTGGTCAAGCAATGCCACAATATCGCGCGCGTGTTGGGGGTTGGTGTAGTCGGCAAGTAAAACATCAAGAGTCATAAATCAGCGCCTGTCCCGTTGTTCGAAGCGCATCAGGAAAAAACTGATGTCATATACCTGCTGTGCGAGTTGAGCGGGTTTTAATTTTAAAAAATATACGCTCGCCATCATCACCATCACTATTGATAGCCGCACCCAGTTTAAAACAGCCGTTACCGATTAATGGTGTCGATTCATTTTGGATTCGAAAACTTTGCGACAGACTGAGTTGAATAAAGGTACCGTTGCGGCTGAAATCGCGCAGTAAAAATTTACCACCATGAAATTCAACCGCGCAATGTTTGC
>CAMPIG010000238.1 GCA_946886255.1 uncultured Cellvibrio sp.
TGGACAAACCCTCGGGCAAACAGTTGCTCATATCAAAACCTTCACCGCTGTCTTCCACCCGTAAGGTCAAACGCCCGCCTTCCGGCGCGGTGGAATGCTGCAGGTAAATCCGAATGTAACCTGTGGTCACACTGCCCAGCCGCTCTTCACGCAATTGATAATAATGCGCAAAACCTTCCGGCGTATCCTTCATGGCAGAATCCAGCTGCAGCACACCGTGCTCCAGTGCATTGGAATAAAGCTCCGCCATGATGGTGTATAAGGTACCGCTGTAATTGCGCAGACCGGGGACTTCCATCAGCACGTTTAACAGTAACGGCAAAGGGTCAAACGCTTGAAAGCTGGTAGGTTTGATCTCAAATGACATGTCCCACTCAGCCAGGCTTGAATAGCGGCGAAAGATGGTTTCGCGGGCAATGCTGTCGACTTTATGTGGTTCGTCCATGATGATCTCCAACAGGGAAAGATCATCATTTTTTTCACCGCCGCCGATAAATTCCTGCACGCGCGCGAGAATTTCATCAAACGCTTTTTCCGGCGCGCGGTTCTGGTCAAACACCGCCTGCAGTCGCTCTTCACCAAACATATCACCCTCGGTGTTGCGCGCTTCATGAATCCCGTCGGACCACATAAAAAAGCGGTCACCCACCGCCATTTCATAATGTTCGCAGTCGTCTTTAAAACTTTTATTGGGCAACACGCCCAGCGGCAAATGCGTTGATCGCACCGGCACCACACTCAAGTCTTCTTTGCGATAAATAAAACATTCCGGCAATCCGCCGTTCCAGACTTTCATGCGTCGCTTTTCAAAATTCATATCAATCATGGTTGCGCAACAAAAAAATCCGACCGGCAGGATAGATTTCAATTTACCGTTGATCTCGCGCAGGATATCGGTCATGGAAAAACCTTTATGAACCATGCCGTAAAAGGTCGAAGCCAAGGGCATAGCACCAATAGCGGCGGGCAAACCGTGGCCGGTAAAATCGCCGAGCAATACCATCATGCTGCCGGAGGGGCGCATGGCAGCCACCATCACATCACCGTTAAAGATGGCCAACGAAGACAGGTAGTAACGCACGTTGCTGGCGTTGAGACAGCCACTGTGGGCCACATTGTCAAACACCTGTTTGGCAACCGCCTGTTCCTGTAATATTTGATCGTTATGGCGCGCAATCTGGTCGCGTTGGGCGAGCATGGTCGAGTGCATTTCGCGCATGCGGTTGAAGGATTTTATCTTGGCTTTGAGGATAACGCGGTTGTAGGGTTTGGAGAGAAAGTCATCACCGCCCGCATCCAAGCATTTCACCAGCGATTCGGTATCGGTGAGCGAGGTCAGGAAGATAATCGGCACCAGGGATTCCCCGGCCAACTCCTTGATTTGGCGCGCCGCACCGAAGCCATCCAGACCGGGCATCAGTGCATCCAGCAATACAATATCCGGTCGCTCCTGCGCATACGCAGCCACCGCTTCCAGCCCGTCTTTTGCGCTGATCACTCGATGGCCTTCCTTGCGTACAATCGTCTCCAGAATCAACCGGTCTGTTTCGGTATCATCCGCCACAAGAATCGTTAAGCTGCGGCTTTCGCTCATAGACAGGCTTCCATTCAACGGGCCGGTAATCGCAGAAAATTATTTCATCAATGAATGGTAAATAATTGCTCGAAGTTGGAGATGGTAAGAATTTTTTTCACATCAGCCGAACAATTGATAATTTCGATATCAGCTTTATCGCCGCCGGCAAAGTCACGCAGCAACAACAACATACCCAAGGCTGAGCTATCCAGATACGACGTGCCTTGTAAATCAACACGGAAATGTGTGGGAGTTTTGGGTAATTTTTCATATGCCGCACGAAATTCCTGGTGCGAGCTAAAATCGAAGCGCCCCTGGATATATATGGTGACTTGATTACCATCCGCTGACACTGTGGAAGTGATCGCCATGTTCTACCTCTATCATCAGTACATCATTATTTCAAAAATCATTATCAGCGCGTCAACGCCCTTATATACTGCTAAAACCTGTAACGACTGGGACTGCACGATATGCGTGGACGACATCCCGACGCCGCACTACACGACCCTAAGGATAGCCTATAAACGATGTCTGTATAGTGCGTAAAGCAATAAAAAAGTTCGGCAGATTAATCATTTAAATATCAGGGTTTACCGCACACACGCGCAAAGAGGAATGACAGCGTATTACATCTCGTTATAACAAATTGAAATCAGGGTTGACGCTGAAACTGTTGTGCGGATAAATCATCCAGCTCTTTTTGTAAGCGTTTTTCCAGTGCGTCATTTTCTTCGTAGCGCAGACGAGCAATCAAATCCTGGATAGATTCCCGCCGCCGGTGTTTATCTCGCCACTCCTGTTGCAGTTGATCAAGGGTTTGCATCATCCGCGCGACCTTGACTTGTTGTTCTTTCTTTGCGTCACCCAAGCGCTGGATAAAACTGCTGTAGCTGATTAAGTCTTGCGCATGCAGGCCGGTTTTGAGTGAGCCATACGTGTCCAGATAATGCGCCGCGTATTCTTCCAACTGGCGCAATTGTTCCTGTTCTGCATTAACCTGTTCACGAAAACTCCCCAGGCGTTGCGCTGCAGCTTGCTCGTGACGCTCGGCCAGCATCAACACAATTTGCATACGTTGTGAACGAGGTTCAGCCACGGTTAACTACCTTTTCGTTGATTCTGCGCATCAACCCTGGACGCGGTGCTGAGCTGCCAGGGGACTGGTCGGTTTACCGGGGGCGGTGGGTTTTAACAAGGCTTTGAGATTGGCGATACATTCCGCCATGTGCACCGGTTGTTTAAGCCCTTGTTGTATAAAGGCTCGCAGATGGGGGAAACGTTCAATGGCCAGATCCGTTTCCGGATCGGCACCGGGTGTGTAGGCACCAATGGCGATAAGGTCGCGGTTCTGTTGATAGCGCGAGGACAATTGCTTGAAGCGCTGCATCATCTTCAGGTGTTCTTCGCTCACAATATTTTGCATGGCGCGGCTGATGGATGACTCCACATCAATAGCAGGATAGGTGCCCTCCTCCGCCAGCTTGCGCGACAGGACGACGTGGCCGTCAAGAATGGCTCGCGCCGCATCAGCAATGGGATCTTGCAAGTCGTCACCCTCGGTCAATACCGTGTAAAACGCGGTGATAGAGCCCTCACCTTCGGCTGCGTTACCGGCGCGCTCCACCAATTGAGGAATTTTCGCAAACACGGATGGCGGATAGCCTTTGGTGGCCGGTGGTTCGCCAATCGCCAGTGCAATTTCGCGCTGGGCCTGGGCAAACCGGGTCAGAGAATCCATCAACAACAATACATTTTTGCCCTGGTCGCGGTAGTACTCCGCAATACGACTGGATAACTGCGAAGCGCGCAAACGCATCAAGGGCGCATCATCCGCCGGGGATGCCACCACTACCGCGCGGCGCAACCCTTCTGCACCCAGGATGTGGTCAATAAACTCTTTCACTTCGCGTCCGCGCTCACCCACCAGGCCCACCACAACAATGTCGGCGGTGGTGAACTTGGTCATCATGCCCATCAACACACTCTTACCCACACCGCTACCGGCGAACAGACCCAGACGCTGGCCACGCCCGACGGTAATCAGCGCATTGATAGCACGCACACCGACATCCAGCGGCTCGCTGATGGGATGACGTTGCAAGGGGTTGATTTCGTGGGGGGTAAAGTCGAGGTATTCGTCACCCACCAGCGGGCCTTTGCCATCCAGCGGTTGACCAATGCCATTCACGACGCGGCCGAGCAGTTGTGGACCGATGCGCATACCCTGCTGGGTCGCGACAGGAATCACGCGGGCGCCCGGTTGTAAACCTTCGACCCGTTTGATCGGCATGAGGAAGACTTTATCACCGGCAAAACCAACCACTTCGGCTTCGATACGCCGGTTATCCCCTGCAATCACTTCGCACTGACGGCCCACCGACACATTCAGCCCAACCGCTTCCAGCGTCAGGCCGACGGACCGGGTGATGCGGCCTTCCGCTTCCGGTTCAATAACCGTAGGTTTGCTCGGCGCGTAACCGCGTATGCGTTCAACAATGGATACGCGTTGATCAGCCATGAGTCAGATCATCGGCGTCGTTAGCGCCACTGGACAGGCTATTGCCGTCAGCATCGTCCGCGAAGGAAATATCATCCTCGGCATCGCCGTTGTTATCAGTGAGTTGTTTGTTAACAAATTGCGTGAGCACGGTTTGCAGGCGTTTTTCCACCGAAAAGTCCACCCGGCTTTCGCTGGTTTCGATCCGGCAACCACCGGGAGGAAGTTGTTGATCTCCGACAAATTGCCAGTTGAGTTGTTGTTCTTCCGCGTAGGTTTCCACCGCGGCGAGATCATCGGGGTTCAGGCACACCCGCAGATTTTTGCTGCCCACGGGCAATGTATTGACGGCGGTTTTAACCAGCGTGACGATGTGACTGGAGTCAATGATCAGCTCACGTTGCACCACGCTTTCGGTGAGCGTGCAGATCACATCCAGCAATAATTTTTCCAGGTCATTGTCTTGTTCAGCGACGGGATTCAAGAGCGCTTGCGCGAGCTTTTGGAAACGTTGTTGTTCCGTCACCAGTTGTTGGCGCATTTCCATCAAGCCTTTTTGCTGGCCGGCCTCGTAACCTTCGGCCATGCCTTTATCAAAGCCTTCCTGATGGCCTTGGGCAAAACCATCTTTCTCAGCGGCCTCGATAATGTCCTGCATTTCTTGCGCGGTCATACCTTTTTTGGGCGTGGCGCCGGGCATATCTACGTCTTCGATAGATTCCCCCTGACGCTTCATGTCCTGCGCCTTGCGCTCGCGCGCTTCTTTTTCCGCCGACGGCATTACTGTGCCATTGTCATTGATCAGCGGAACGCGCCAGGCGCGGTATTCGCCCACGTCTTCCGCAGCAATACGGTTAGGCAATTTCTTTTCCATACTGGTCATACCTTACCCATCAGGCCTATCCGCGTTAAACCATCTGCTCGCCACTGCCACCCAGGACAATTTCACCGGAGTCAGCCATGCGTCGTGCAATGGTGAGAATCTCTTTCTGCGCCGACTCCACTTCGGTAAGGCGCACCGGCGGCTTGGCTTCCAGATCGTCGCGCAACAATTCGGCGGCGCGTTTGGACATGTTCTTGAAGATTTTTTCCTGCAGATCGGTGTCGGCACCTTTCAGGGCAATAATGAGCACATCGGATGACACTTCGCGCAACAGCGCCTGGATACCGCGATCGTCCACATCTTTGAGGTTGTCGAACACAAACATCAGATCCTGGATCTGGTTGCCCATGTCTTCGTCGATTTCGCGGATGGAATCCATCAAGTCGGCTTCAACAGAGCCGTCAAGGTTGTTCATAATTTCCGCCGCTACCTTGTAACCACCCATGGCTTTGGTTTGCGAACTGGCGTTGCCGGAGAATTGTTTTTCCAGGATATCGTTGAGCTCTTGCAAGGCACCGGGTTGTACCGTATCAAGGGACGCGACACGCATCATGATGTCGATACGCACTTTTTCCGGCAGGAAGCTGAGGATTTCGGCGGATTGGTCAGCATCGAGATAAGCAATAACGATGGCCTGAATCTGTGGATGTTCGTTGCGGATAATATCTGCCACTGAGCGAGCATCCATCCACTTAAGCGTATCCAGCCCGGTGGTGTTGCCGCCGAGCAGGATGCGATCGATCAAACCATTGGCTTTATCTTCACCCAATGCTGTTACCAGCATGTTGCGGATGTAACTGTCGGCCCCCACACCAAGGCCGGTGAGCGTGCGTACTTCGTCGAGAAATTCCGACATTACACCCTGCACATCCTGCTGCTGCACGTTGGACAATTGCGTCATGGCAGCACCGATACGTTGTACTTCTTTCGGGCCCAGGTGCTTGAGTACTTCGGCGGCATCAGCTTCGCCTAATGACATCAATAGAATCGCGGCCTGATCCACCGAACGCAGTTTGGCTTTGGCTTTCTCGGGTAGTTTATTGTCCGATGCAGGCGGTGTACTCATCACTCATTACTCGTCTTTGTTAATCCACTTCTTAACCACTTGGGCCACACGCCCCGGATCATCGGCAATCAAGCCTTTGATCGCATTGAGTTGTTGCTCGTAACCATGCTCCGGGCCAGGCAACATTAATGCACTGCCGCCAGTAAGCGTCACTGTCTCATCGGACATACCGTCATACCCCAAACCGGCAGCTTCCAGGGCGGCCAACTGCCGCGCCTCTTCCTGCTCGGTGAGTTGCTGACCGGAGCGCGTAAGGCTTCTGAATACCGGTAGCAGCAGGCCGAAGATCAATAACAGCACAATCAGCACACCGCTCAGGTATTTGATGTTAGGCAGAATCCAGGTTTCCCACCAAGGCACTTCTTCGGCAGTGGTGTCAAATAATAGACTGTCGTCCGCACCCATGAAGGGAGAGTTCAAGACATTGACGCTGTCCCCACGCACCGCCGAAAAACCGACGGCGTCACGTACGAGTATAGACAGTCGTTCGAGTTCATTCTCGGTCCAGGGCACTCGGGTGTCATTGCCCTCGGCATTTTTGACAATTTTATCGTCCACCACCACGGCTACCGTCAGGCGCTTGAGGGTACCCTGCTGGTGACGTGTGTAGCTGATGGTGCGATCCAGCTCGTAGTTGCGGGTAGCCTGTTCGCGGCTGTTGCGCGGCGGCTCGGGCTGAATCGGCTCGCCAGTGACCGGGTCCAGTTGCTCAGGCACCTGGGTAGTGGTGCCGGGCGGTTGGTTCGTCAGAGCGCCAGGGATACCGCCGGCAATGTCGCCACCCACGCGCTCTTCGTTCAGGGTTTGTTCGCTACGCACGGCTGGCAGGTCCGGGTTAAACGTCTCGGCGGCCTGCTCCACCGCAGTAAAGTCGATATCAGCGCTGACTTCCGCGCGGAAGTTACCGTTACCGACGACCGGCAGCAGGATGCTGTTGACGCGCTTGATCAGGCTCTCTTCAACGGATTGCGTATAGGTGTGTTGCTTGCCGGCCAGCAGGAGCTCGTCGTTCTCATCCCCGGTAGACAGCAGGCTGCCGTGCTGGTCCACCACGGTCACATCTTCTTTGTTGAGTTCCGGAATGCTGGATGCAACCAGGTTGGTAATCGCCCTGACCTGGGCTGGCTCTACTGTGCGACCGGCAAAGACTTCCACAAATACCGAGGCGGTTGGTTTACGGACATCGCGCACGAACACCGAACGTTTAGGAATAGCAAGATGCACCCGCGCCTTGCGGATGCTGGTAATACTGGTGATGGTGCGGGCGAGTTCACCCTCAAGGCCGCGATGGTAGCGGGTATTCTCCATAAACTGGCTGGTGCCCAGGGGTTGTTCCTGATCCAGCAACTCAAAACCGGTGTTGTCTTTGCCGGGAATGCCCAGCTCCGCCA
>CAMPIG010000239.1 GCA_946886255.1 uncultured Cellvibrio sp.
CTCCTGTCACATTTATTAGGCTTATTTATCCGATTTATAAAAATCAGTCTGCCCGTGCGTGTGACAAAATACAATGGCTTTAACGCGTGCTTATATTAATCCTATTCTTCTGCCGTTATCCGCCAGATAACATTTCCCACATCATCTGCCACTAATAATGCGCCGCTCTTATCAATCGCGACGCCTACCGGGCGACCATAGGCATCACCTTCTTCACTGAGGAATCCGGTCAGTACATCCAGGGGCTGGCCCGAGGGCTTACCGCTGGCGAAAGGGACGAAGATAACCTTGTAACCGCTGTGAGGTTTGCGGTTCCAGGAGCCGTGGAGGCCGATAAACATGCCGTCGGCAAATTGCGCTGGCAATTGATTTCCCGCCGAATGCACCAAGCCTAATGCAGCAGTGTGGGCGCCCAAGGCGTAGTCCGGCACGATGGCTTTAGCCACCAGATCCGGACGTTGTGGTTCTACCCGCTCGTCGACATGTTGGCCGAAGTAACTGTAAGGCCAGCCGTAAAAACCGCCCTCCTGCACAGACGTTAAGTAGTCAGGTACCAGGTCGCTGCCCAGTTCATCGCGCTCGTTAACCACCGTCCACAACTTGCCCGTGTTCGGCTCCCACGCCATGCCGTTGGGATTGCGCAAGCCGGAGGCAAAGATGCGATGCTCGCCGCTGGCGATGTCCATTTCCCAGATGGCGGCACGACCTTCTTCCACGGCCATGCCCTGCTCCGCCGCGTTGCTGTTGGAGCCGGTGGTGACATAGAGTTTGGTCCCGTCGGCATCAGGGATAAGGTTTTTGGTCCAGTGATGATTCAGTTTACCGGCCGGTAAATCCACCAATTTGGTGGACGGTTCGGTAATTTCTGTGGCATCCGCTGTGTAGGGAAAACTGACCACAGCATCGGTATTGGCGACGTAAAGTCGGTCGTCTACCAGTGCCATCCCGAACGGGGAATTCAGGTCTTCGAGAAACGCCGTGCGCACCTCTGCCACGCCATCATTGTCCGCATCGCGCAATAAAGTAATACGGTTGGCACTGGGTGCAGAGGCACCGGCCTTGGCCATCACTTTACCCATTACCCAACCTTTGAGGCCCGGTCTGCCTTCTGCGCGCGCTGGCGCATTGGTTTCCGCCACTAACACATCGCCGTTGGGTAGCACATACAACCAGCGCGGGTGATCCAGATTACGGGCGAAGGCATTTACCTGGGTCCCTGCAGTGGCAGTCGGTTCAGCATCATCCGGCCAACCTTCGGCCGGTGCAATATTGACGGTGGGCAGCAAGGTTTCCTGCGGTTCTGGCAACTGGGGATGAGCGCCGATACCAGCTTCCACCGGCAAGCGTGCACTTTCCCCGCAGCCTGTCAGCACTGATACCAGCAGCACAGCGCCAGCCATCCACTGAAACATGGCTGCCGCCTTCACTAGACAACTCCCAGTAGGACCAATACCAGCAGGATGACCAACACCAACCCTAAACCGCCGGTAGGGCCGTAACCCCAACTGCGACTGTGGGGCCATGCGGGGAAGGCGCCAATTAATAACAGAATCAAAATGATGATCAGGATAGTTCCGACAGACATATGTGTTCTCCTTAATGTTGATAATTGACCCGTGCATCACACGGTATTTTTAACACCCCATCACAACAATAAAATCAGCAAAATAATGATGGGTATCGGTACACCGAGTAGCCATAAAAGAATCGCGTGCATAATCCTTCTCCTTTAAAAATTTATTGTTTACAGATCGCGTTGGCGGCCGCCGAAGGTTGCTGCCAGGCTCGCTGAAAATGCCCCAATTAATAAAGAGACAAAGAACCATAAGGAAGCATAGGCAGAGGCTGCGCGTGCTTTATCAGCTGCTTCTTTTGCGGTGGCTTGCGCCTCTTGCCAGCCGGTTTGCACGCGCTCGTAGGCATCGTTAACCCGTTGTTCGGCTTCTGTTTGCGATAAATCGGTTTCCTGCGCAATTAATTGCGCAACGTAACTTACATCTTCTTGTGGCAAGTCACCGTCTTCACGCAAGCCACGCATAAAAATACGCACGACTTCGGCCGTATTTTCTGCCGCGTTATCCTCAGCGGCGTCCGTCCTGGCTGGTACATCGGTCGTGGCTACCATGGCAGCAGGTTCAGAAGCGTTGGGGTTCGTTTGCGGGTTGGTGGTTTCAGTTGCTGGCGCCTGATTGGCAGTGCCGTTCGTTGGTTGGCGACGGAAGAGTGAATCAACAAAGTAATCGACGCTCTTCTCCAGTTCACCACCGTCAAGTTCCATTTGTCCGGCTGTGGCACTGGCGGTAGAAGCCAAGCCACCCACCACGGAAGAGCCAGCTTTTATTCCACCACTGATAATCGCACCGGTCACTGAACTTAAAAATGCGGCCGTAGCTAAGGTCGCTACCGACCAAGCGAGAAAGCCATGAGCGGTATCACGAAAATAAACTTCGTGCGTGTGCACGCCGACCCATTTGGTTCTGAGTCGTCCTGCGATATAACCGCCAATAGCCGAGGCGGCAAAAGCCATAAATATCACCCAGATAATGGTGGATACACCGAAGGTGGTTGCACTGATTCCTTCACCAGACCAGGGCGAAGTCGTGGCAAATCCCAAGCCAGCGCCGAGGATTAACAAGATCAACGACAAACCTGCCGCCGCTGCTGCACCGGCAAAGATGGCGCCCCAGGAAACCGCGCTGACAGAAACTGCCCCGAGATTTGCTGCATCACTTCGATAAGAGGAATTTTCTTCAAGAGTGGTTTGCATATCGATCTCCTTTTTCGTTTGCGTAGAATTATTTTTTATAGAGTACTGAAACGCGAAAGTAGTTTAGGAGGTAATAACGGTCTGTTCGCTCACACACTTACTGTTGTGAGCGCGATGACGCGGAAATACAGAGATAATTTCAGGCTGTGGGTTAACGTGGTTAAGCGAAGCGGTACGGATCGATATCTTGATAAGCTTCGCTACTTTGGCATCGCGACGCACTTTTCATTGAGACTGAATAACAAGAAAATAAAACTGCAAATTGGAGGAGCTTAAGTTTAGAAAGATCTTATAGAGGAGGGAGACAATAGAATCCTGGGCTCAAAAACGATATAAAGCACCAAAAATCCAAACAAGAATTGCAGCAGATAATCCAAAAGCTGGAAAGCGCCGGGATCTAACAATGCGCTGAATAACTTTTGCTTCAGAGTAATATTACTAACCGGGCTCTCACCACGGATTCGGATTAGGAATCACCACATTAAAAATAATGTTGATCAACAACAGCGATACACACAGCAGGATTTGTTTGGAAGGGCTGAGTTCTTTCATTTTTTTATCTCTTATTTTTATGTTGCGATCAAAGCGCAATGCGCAACAGCTTGTTTTATAACTTCTTTAACACTGAGCAGTGAAATAGCGCCGAAAATATTAAAGAAACCTATAACCAAGTCCTTATGAGATTTTTTAAGTACAGTCAATTTCAAAATCGGGGTTTGTATCGGCGCGGGCCACATACATCAGAAGACCCACATCAGAAGAAAAAAGCTACAACCTGATTTTTCTTATTAGCCTTGGCGTTATTTTGCACACAAGGGTTTTTTCAAGTCAATTATATTTCGTTCATTTTTTAACAAGTTTGTCGATCTTGTTTAACAGTTCAAGAAAACTCTCTCCACTTAATTGTTGCTTATAAAAAAACTCCCGCAAGACAAGTCTTAGCGGGAGTTTTTTCGACTTTCAGTTATATCTTGAACGTCTTTACTGATAGCGCTTACAAGCAGGGCACCTTACCGAGACCCAACACGTAGTAGCGATCGCCAGCCAAGGGTGAGTTGAATGGCAATACACCGTCACGGCCTGCAGTCGCACTTACGTAATCAACCAAATCCTGGCCAGCATCAAAACGCCAATCAGCAATGCTGTTTTGCGATCTGGAGGAATACTGCTGCGTAAGATTGCCTACACTGCCTGACGAGTTGGTGATCTGACCTTGAGTGGCTCCATCAATGTTACAAGCACCATCGGCGAACCACAGATATGTACGGTCTGCTCTGAAGTTACCGTCACTCACGTCATCAGCAAGGTTGGCTTGTAACTCGTCGAGCGAAGCCTCAACCGAACTCTTCTCCTGATGCGCCTGGTTCACAACAAAGGCATTGTCTTCCCACAATACACTCGCACCCACACGCACGCTCAGAATGTCTTTGCGATAGTTCACGAAGACATTATTGAACATATGTGAGGTACCACGGCGAATCAACGGAATACGACGCAGGGTATTACCCAATGAATCGTAGCTGCCATCGCGGGTGATAAACGCGTTGTGGTGCATGGTCGTGGTGATTTGCGCATTGATAGTCCGGCTGTCGCTGGAACCATGCAAGGAAGCACGTTTTACATCGACCAGTTTGTTGTAAGAAATGGTGATGTCATAGGCACCGACTTTTACATCAAAGGCGGCATCGCCAGTGGTGTCAAAGTTATTGCGATGAATCCAGATATCGTGTGATTCGCCGGTAGCGCGAATCATGTCGGGATCAAGGCCATGGTCTTCCGTGTGACCGGCACCCACAAAATTCAAGTGGGTCAGAATCACGCTGTTAGATGTTTGAATCGCTTGACCAGAACTATCGCGACCAATCGCAAAACCATTGAAACGGAAGAAAGCTTCACTCATCCGACCATCAAGGGTTTTGTTAGAGCCGACAACGATATTACGAATAGGCAAATCCGCTTCATTCAGCGCGTTGTTGAAGAATTCGCTCACACAATTAGCGCTGGAAATACCTTTGCTGGAACACCATTGGGTGTAGTTAATACATTGTGCTTCGGTCGCACCCAGGTGTGATTGAACGGCGGCATTACCGCATTGCAAACGGTACATGGCAATTTCAGATGGATTCGCAAAATCAAATTTATCGAACACGATCCAATTGTGCGCGTTATCGGTAATCGCATCATAAATTTGTTGCTCTACCGAGGTGCTGCCATTTTTGTTGATGATGGTCAGCTTGCTGTTGCCGTTCGGGTCGTAACCACCGCGTGCGTTCTCACCGTAGCCCACCGGTTGACCCAGGGTTTGCGCCAGACACTCAACAATTTCCTGATCACTTTGCAAGGAGGTATCACGCCAGTTCACGTTAGGATTGGTAGCGAGGTTGATACAGTCGTTGCTCAACGGACCAGAGTAATCCGGCAGTGAAGAGTTAGCCGCGCTGCTGCTGGAGTTTGCTACAGAAGACGAACTGCTAGCCGGCGCACTTGAACTGGACGGTGCTGGCGCACTGCTGCTGGATGGCGGTGTAACGCTGGAAGCAGAAGAGGCACTACTGGCCGGAATCGTACCGGTCGCGTTATAGACTTCGAACTCTGCAATCTGCGGCGCGGTGCTGGCACTATCGATCATCAGATTCACTTTGCTTGCGGCAACGCTGGCGAAACTGATAACACGCGCACTACCCAAGGTAGAACCGGACGCTAACACCTGGCCATTATCGTTATTCACCAACCGCCAACTGGTTGTTGCGTTGTTAAGTTCACGAATGATGACGGTATTGAAGCTGCCGCTCAAACCTTTCACAGAGACGCGCTGACCGCTGGATGAACTGGGAGACCAGTAGCTGCTCAGGTCGCCATCCGTTACGTTGCCGTAGCTGGTACCACCGCCTTTACTACTGCCATCGGCAGCGGCATCGTCAGCAATGTTAGGTCCTAACTCTCCTGGTTCTTCGTTCGGCGCAGAACTGGCACTGGAAGAACTGACGGGAGCGGCAGAACTGGATGACGAAGCCGGCGCGCTGCTGGCGGCGGCAGTGGTAAGCTCAAGGTAATCCAGGTTCGGGCCACCGGAAGATGTAACAGCCGTTGCGCGAATCACGTTAGTACCTGCGCTTAACGTCAGCGTCATGCTTTGCTCCGCCCAGTTAGTCCAGGCGCCGGTGCCGTTGAAAGCGAGGCTGCTGTTAACAACCTGGCCATTAACAGTGATCGACATAGCGCGATTGCTGGTGGTGCCGTTAGCAAAACGGAACTTGGCCGTCGCTTGACCTGCCGCTACACCGGTAACCGTCCATTCCACATAACTTCCAGCGACGTTTTCGTAATCCACGAAACCTGCACCGGTGTAACCGTTGTGAATGTTGTCCACGGTACCGCGATCAATGTAGGCATTTTCAGCCTGCAATGTTTGCGTGCCGCCAGTGGCCGGAGTAGAGCTGGATGAAGAACTTACAGGCGTGCTGGAAGAAGAACTTGCCGGCGCGCTGGAACTGGAAGAACTGCCCGGATCAACGCTGCAAGAACCGTCCGACGTCGCGAGACCTTTACCCGCACCCGCCGTTGCTATCACGATGCTTTTTGTACAATTCACAGCATCTAACTGATAGGAATAGGGAATGCTGATAGAGGTTGTAGAGACCGGATTGGGACCTGCCGGAAATTCATCCGCTGCAGAAGCCCAGGTCACGTTTTCAAAGATGTTGTCTTTGAGATCCCAATAGCCCATTTCATCGGTGTAGAAAGTACCGATGGGATTGTGGGCGTTTTCGAAATGGTTGTGCTCAGCTTTAATTTCGCCGCCCATACGCGGGTTCATACCGGATTTGGTAATACCGTTGTAATAATTGTTAAACGCATGTGCAGTGCCATGACGTAACAGTGGTAAACGCGAATCGATATTTTCATAACGGTTGTGGTGGAAGGTAACGAACGTATTTGTATCGTCACTATCGCTGGAACCCATCAAACCACCGCGACCGGAATCGTGATAGTAGGTATACGAAACGGTTACGTACTGGGTAGTGGCTTTCATATCGAGCAATGAATCGTAACCGTCATCCTCACCGCCAGAAGCTTCGAGCGTACAGTGGTCAACCCAGATATTAAACACGTCACTTTCCATACCGATAGCATCGCCGCCGTTAGAGGTCGGTGAACCGGATTTTTTTACGTTTCTGACATGCAGATTTTGCAGGATGATGTTTGAGGTATTGCGCAGGTGAATGCCGATCTCATCAAACAACGCACCATCGCCTACACCAATCAGGGAGATGTTGCTAACGCCTTTGAATTGGATCTCATCCTCCGCTGTATCACAGCTACCGGAAAATTTAGCAGTGTTTCCGTGGTTAATGGTACCGCTCACGTAAATAATCAGCGGCGTATCGTCGGCGGCGCGATTACACATCGCCTGATTAATTTCAGCACCGGTGCTGGCGTAAACCACTTGGCCACCGGCACCGCCGGTTGTACCGCCATTTAACGTGGCATAACCAATCGGGCCAGCAGAGACAACCGCAGCAGTGAGTAAACTTCCTGCGCCGAGCGCGCATTGGCGCAATAAAAGGGGAGCTCGCATCTTCATAAATTTTTCCTTCTTATCTTGTTACGCCTGCTTCATTATTTG
>CAMPIG010000240.1 GCA_946886255.1 uncultured Cellvibrio sp.
GGCAAAGACTGCACCAAACTCCATGATGTCTGCGCCGACGATAAAGACATCCTTGGCACTGGTGATCAGTAACCCTTTGATATCCTGACTTTTCTCTAACAGGGTCAACGCCTCATCCAGCTCGCTGACAGCCTGCAGATTAAATTTATTAACTGACTCACCCTGCAGATCAAAGATCAATTCCGCAATACCGTCTTGCAACAGGGCAACTGATATGGCTTTTCCTTGGTACATAACAAGTCTCTCTCTAGTGGAATATCAGAGGAACAAGAACCTCTAATGCTGATAGGCAAGCACGCAAGCCTTACATGAAACGCAAATGAACAATGAGATTGTATTGAGATTAGCGTGAGAACGTTGCCGAACGATTAAAGATTTTACAGCGTGTTTATTGTCTGCCAATGATGCGTAACTACTGCAGAGGCAATAATATCCGTTAATTTTGTAACACACTTAAAACAATGACTGCCGCCGTCTCTTTCCGATTGCGGATGCGATAAGGTTGATGGGCTGCCAGATAAAATGCATCACCTTCCTGCAATTCATGGACCTGCATGCCAGCGGTTAATTCTACCTGCCCACACACAACCCACCCACTGGCTTCCGCTTTATGGCGGAGGGGTTCACTGCCGGTATCAGCGCCAGCTGCGTAGCGATGGCGCCTCATGGAAATTTTGCGCTGAGCCTTTTCCGTGGCTAGGTATTGGATGGTTACGCCGTTGGGGAGCTGTACCTGATCGGCTTCCAGCATGGCTACTGGATAAACCACCTGACCGACGTCCACTTGATCACAGGCAAAGAACTGAGCCAGGGTCATCGGGATACCATTGAGCACCTTGGCTAACGAATTAATCGAGGGACTCACTAGACCTTGTTCGATCATTGAAATATTACTGTTAGTTATACCAGCCCGCTTGGCCAATTCCCGCTGGGACAGCCCATTACGTTCGCGGATTAATTTAAGACGCACGCCGATGTCGGGTGCAAGGTCGGGTGCAAAATCGACGACAGACGCGGGTTCCACCTCATCTATAACGAGTTCAGCAACCATATCGTGACTCATTGACGCATCAATTTTTGTGGCCATACAGCAAACCTGTTGTACGCAAACTTATTATTAACATTTATGCGTATGTTGATGTTTCAGTTGAGAAAACTACCAAGGCAAACGCTCGCCGTTAGCGTGCCAAAAACTACCTGAACTTTCCAAGGTCAATTCATCGATCCTGGCGGCTAAACGTTCGGCAGCAACAGCAGGCGTGATGTCACCCGCAAAGCCGACCATATCCGTTTGAACAAAGCCGGGATGTAATAATGCAACGGCAATACCGCGTGAACCAAGGTCGCGTGCGAGGCTCACGCCTGCTGCATTCAACGCAGCCTTACTCATGCGATAACCATAATAGCCACCGGAGGAATTATCTGCGATGGAACCCATTCGACTGGTAATCATTGCTACTTTGGAACCGGCCTTTAAATTTTCACTTAATGCCTCGGTTACCCTCAGCGGCCCGACAGCATTTACCTGGAATTGATACCCGATATCCGCATAAGCCAATTCGCCCAGCGTATCTGATTCAAGCACGCCGGCATTGTTAATCAGCGTATCAATGACTTTTCCTGCCAATGCGCTACGCAAGTTGACAATGCCCTCATCGCGGGAAACATCAACACCTTCGATAGCGATCACGCCAGAGCCAGATAGCTGTTTTAACGCAGCTGATATTACACGACACACTGCATAGACTTCATGGCCTTGTCGCGCAAAATAATTGCATAACTCCAGGCCTATGCCACGACTTGCACCGGTAATGACAATACGGCTCATAATAATCCCCCGAAAAACTCGATCTGTTATCAGGGTTTACTGGCAAGTAAACGCGCGAGTTCGTCACTGGGCAGGTTATTGATAACCAACTCATATGAATTGTCAATCATGCGTTGAATTTCATTGTCCGGGATGGTGTGGTCAAGAAACACGGTATTCCAGTGCTTTTTATTCATATGATGACCGGGCTGAACGGCGGGATATTTAGCACGTAATGCAACCGCCTCTTCCGGGTCACATTTTAGATTCACACGCGCCACACCCGATTCCTGCGTAAGCGTTGCAAACATCTTATGACAAACCTTATAGACGGCAACATCCGGACCGGATGGAAATGTTTCCTTTGCCTGGTGTTTGGTTAACAAATATTTTTGAACTGAAGAGAAATCCATGGTTTAGTCCTTTAGCAATACGACTGAATGGTTTTTACTACGACCGCTAATATACATATTCATTCACTCACAACTATCTCACGTAAGCGCGCTTACCTGAATGCAAGGGACCTATACCACTGACCAACTTTCCTCCCTGTTTTAGTCAAACGGCCCGCAGGTCGCCTTCATCAAGAAGCACACCGCTATATCAGCACTTCAAAGCGATACATTAATGCTTGGCTTAAGCGCAACACATCTACTACAAATGATCTGACAGATTGGCTATCGCCTCACTTTAGCAGAGTCCTGCCAGTTTTGTGTAGCAACCCGGCAATGATCGCGATGATAGTTCGCCAACAACAGCGATACAATCGTTAAAATACGACCGGCACCTCAAACGCAGTCCTTGACGTTTGTATTTGAGGTTTTCGCTGATCAAAAAGCCAGCGATTGAATCATATGTTGCCCAGGCAAAACTTATCCGTGCCCCAAGGCACAAACCCGTCTACACAGATGTCTTTCCCGAATGGCTGCGACCATAAATCAGGCCCCCTCCGAACCACCTAGAATGAGGTGCGACGATAATCGCGATATTCAGGTGTCCAGAAATTGCTCTCAATTTTTCCATCAATCAATTCTTCGGGCACAGGAACAGCAACACCGTCTGCAACGGCTTGTTTAAATACTGCACGCGCAATGACTTTACTGACGTCACGAATATTTTTCAGGGAGGGAAGTAAAGCACCCTGCCCTTGTTGAACCATCGGTGAAGCATCAGCCAACGCTCTGCTCGCCGCCATCATCATTCCATCGGTTATCCGTGATGCCTTGGCTGCAATTACACCCAGACCAACACCCGGAAAGATATAACTATTATTGCATTGCGCAATTTCAAAGCGCTGACTGCCGATATCCACAGGTGGAAATGGACTCCCGGTCGCTACGATTGCTTGACCGCTTGTCCAGCGCAGAATATCAACCGGTAAGCCTTCTACCTGAGAAGTCGGGTTGGACAAGGGTAGAATAATAGGACGCTCGCAGTGAGCCTGCATTGCTTCAATCACCGCTTTGGTAAACAATCCCGGCTGGCCAGAGACGCCTATCAGAACACTGGGACGCGTGTTTACCACTACATCCATCAGATTGATTATTCCATCTGCTTTACTGTGAGTCAGGGACCATTCTGCTACCACATTATCATCGACCGCCAAGGGCTTCTGGAAATCGTAAAGATTCGGTGAGCTTGCTTGCAGTAAACCTGATTTACTCAACAGGAATATACGGCTGCGTGCTTGTGCCTCGGTTAAACCCTCGGCACACATTTGTTGCACCACTTGTTCGGCTATTCCACAGCCCGCCGAACCCGCACCGGCAAATACCACGCGCTGTTGCGCAAGCGATTCACCTTTGGCAAGACACGCTGCCAGGAGCGTTCCCACTGTCACAGAGGCTGTGCCCTGAATATCATCATTAAAGCAACAAATATCATCGCGATAACGGTTTAGCAGCGGCGTCGCATGATCTTGCGCAAAATCTTCAAATTGCAACAAGGCATTGGGCCAACGTACTTTAACAGCCTGAATAAACTCGTCAACAAACGCGTAATATTCTTCACCGGCTATACGGGGATGCCGCCATCCCATGTACATAGGATCATCAATTAAAGCCTGATTATTACAACCAACATCAAGCGTAACCGGTAACGTATAGGCAGGACTGATTCCGCCACAGGCGGTATAGAGCGCCAGCTTGCCAATGGGAATCCCCATACCACCAATGCCCTGGTCTCCCAATCCCAAGATACGTTCACCATCGGTTACAACGATCACTTTGACATTCTGTTTAGTGGCATTTTGTAACATATCGTCAATGCGATCCCGATCGGGGTAAGAGATAAACAGGCCACGTTTGCGACGATAGATCTTGGAGAACTGCTGACACGCCAAACCCACTGTCGGGGTGTAAATCAATGGCATAATTTCCTGTAGATGATCCGTTACCAGCCGAAAATATAACGTCTCGTTTGTATCCTGGATATTGCGAAGATAAATGTGTTTGTCGATATCTGTCTGAAATGAAATAAGTTGTTGGTAGGCACGTACCTTTTGTTCTTCGATAGTTTCAATGTTGTATGGCAACAAACCTTCAAGATTAAACTGTTGTCGCTCCTGTTGAGTGAACGCGCTACCTTTATTCAACAAAGGAGCTTCCAGCAATGCCGGGCCAGCGAAAGGAATATAAATCGGGCGCTTTTTCACGATGGTACCGTTTTTGATGATTGGCAAGAGGGAAGAGGTTGGGCAGATATTAACATAGACCACAGAAAGCCAAGCGGCCAGTTCTCCTGATGAGCGATAAGGGTGCGATAGTTCACTTAAGCCGGGTTGTATTGTGATACGACCCGATTACAATAGCCGACACAGCGCTGCTAAAGATCAAAAAGCGCACGATTCAAATATTCAAATTTTATCAGAGTGAAATTTTACAAACATCTTCCTGTATTTTGGTAAAGCATCACTAATCCATAAAAACTGTCGGCGGCAGCCAATCAACACCTTAAGGCAGCTTCCATTAGTACCCGATAACAAGTAATTTGAGTGCTTGAACAATACCTGAGAAAACCTATGACGACGATAGACAGATTCCTGCAACAACTACAGGAACAACCCACAGAAATCCAATTTAACGACACCATGGCCGTTATTGATGCCTATTACAGTTTTACGCCTACCGCGTTCCAGAATGGCAATCAGTTAAATGCGACAGGAGAAAACTCCGGCTCATGTAAGTTATTCAGCTTTGCTCAAATGCATCAATTATCCCCAGAAGCTACCCTGCAGTGTTTTGGGGCGTTTTATCGTGAAGATGTGTTAAAAAAACCTCAGAACGAAGATCACCAGAATATTCGTAATTTTATTCGCACAGGCTGGGAAGGTGTTCATTTTGAGAGCCAGGCACTTACCCCACGCGGTCCAACCGGAGAGACAAAATGAAGCCATCAACTTTGCTAATCCTGTTGTTATGCTTCTTCATAAGCGCATGCCAGGAAAAAAACGGGCAGGAGCAAGCCGAGAAATCCGAGCAGCCGACAGATGAATTAACGCAAACTTTGATCCAATGCCCCGACAACCGTCCCGACGTATGCACCCAGATATATCAACCCGTGTGCGGTCTGGTCGATACCGGTATCCGCTGTATCACCACCCCCTGCCCCAGCGCTGAATACAAAACTTTTGGTAATGCCTGCACAGCCTGTAGCGATAAGAATGTCACCGGCTATAGTGATGGTGAGTGTCCGAAAGACGAAGACAAGGAAGAAGAAAATAGTCCGGTTGAATAACGAGTGCCAGATACAGCAACACGAGGAACGATTATGTGGCTACAAAAAGAATTCCGATTGCGCGCTAAAAGTCGCGGATTTCATTTGATCACCGACGAAGTCATCGCTGCGCTACCGGAACTTAAACAAATTAATTGCGGGCTCCTGCATTTATTTATTCAACACACATCCGCTTCTTTGAGCATTAATGAGAATGCAGACCCGACTGTGCGTGAAGACCTCGAAAATCATTTCAATCATCTGGTACCGGAGGGTGCACCCTATTATCGCCATGATTACGAAGGTGACGATGACATGCCCGCACATATCAAGAATTGTATCCTTGGCTCCAGCCTGACGCTCCCCATTACCGGAGGTAAGCTGAACCTGGGGATTTGGCAAGGCATTTACTTGTGCGAACACCGTAATAAAAGTGGATGGAGAAGCCTGGTAGCCACACTTCAGGGAGCAGCGGCGGACGAATCCTGAGCAAGTAATGGAGCAACTGTCAGTGGCGGAATTTGCGACGGGACACCACAAGCCCTAACAAACCAATAGCAAATAGCGCAAACAACGGCGAACTGTCATGAAGGCTATCGCCTATGGATGCAGTAGCGGGAAGCGCGAGTGCGGCAAATAAAGTAATGCTGAAAATTTTCATGATCAATTCCTTTGATTCAATGGATGGCAAAAGAGGAGTTATCAAACGATATGAGCTATCGACCACCTGAAGAAAGCAAATAACAAGCCAAGGATTCTTCCTAAAAATAATCGACAAAAATCAATGCGTTAATATCATGGCCGAGATTGCTCACCGCTCCGCACGTAAACTTTATCGACAAAAATTGATGAATTTACCGCGAAAACCACCAGACATAAGTCACAAAGAGAATCCAGGAAACAATTAATAATCCCCAAGGCAACCAGGATAAATTTATCGGTACATGTGCCACGACCTCGGCATCCGTTGCCGATTCCGGTTGCGGGTAAGTTGAAGCCATACGCTGGACTTTTTTAATACGCTTGTCCAGCTCTCGGGCCTTCTCATTTTGCTGACGCAAAAACTGCTCCATACCCCGCTGTATACCTGAAGCAATCAAACGCGTCTGTTCCCGCGTTTGTCCGTCAATATGTCGGCTGTTAGCGATCTTTAATGCTTCTGCGCGAATGTCGCGCGCATCCTTTTTACTTTTGTCTTTATTTTTGTTCGGATTGGTCATGGCTATTGAGATTCGTCACGGGAGGCTTTGATAACTTGATTGCCCTGGGCATCACGCAGAACCAATAAGCCGTTTATTAAACTGGCTTGCACTGCATCAGGCAAATGTTTAAATAAGCGTTGTTCCTGTTCCATCAACGCTGGTAGACACATCATTTTGGTTGCACCGAGATTCGACGGAATCCCCAGATTTTCATCTGAATAGGTGTATGAACCAAAGAAGCGATTACAACTGGCGTTGCCATTAATAGCCCCCTCTTCCGTAAACTGGACGCGGGCCGGACTTCTATCAAGCACCGGGCGATCACCAATATATTCGATGTACCACGTGCCTGATAATTCTTTCCTGGTTGCCGCACGATAAGAGGAAGTTGGCTGATTCGCTACAGGCTGTTTACCTGCTTCAGGTGTTGCGTGAGGCTGTCCAGTTTGCTGACAGGCTATGAGTAACAGAAGGGTCGATATGATCAGTGCAAAAAACATCATTGACTTCATAATCAATTCCTGCGCGGTATCCCCGCGATTGTTATTGTTGAAATGTTATTTGTGGGTGCTGAATCCAGCGTGGTAATACAGCGGATTCTTTCATCAGAGGTTGCAGGAAATTAAAAATTCCACGAC
>CAMPIG010000241.1 GCA_946886255.1 uncultured Cellvibrio sp.
TCACAATACGATAACCAAGCAGGACACACATCCCTGGCCTGCTTGGTTGCCGTGACTTAACTGAATAAATATTCCATTACAAATGCATAGGTGCTGCGCCGCTCAACTCGACTTCATACTGCAGGCCGATGGCGTCGGGGCTGCTGGTTGTACTATCGAAAGCGTTATAGAGGTATAAATTATTGGGCGTGTTAGCAACAACGAGACTCACTTCTTCATTGGTGGCAACAGCCGTACTGCCCGCACCGTTCACCAGATCCACATAACGCACACTGCCGGACTGTGTATTACGGATGCTCAGGGTCGCGGTGAAATTGCTATCACTCAATCCGTTGCCGAGGTTAATAACGCGCACATTCACTGTGCCGCTATTCACGCTCAGAGGCGTAATGTTGGCGCCGCCATATAACGGTGTGCGATCCGCTTTCACGCGATAACGACCGCTACCGAGAGCGGTTAAATTTGCGTAAGCCCGCGCTCTGAATCCACTGTTGTTACGCATACTTAAATAGCGCGCCTGGGCCTTGGGATGAACAATATCCAGATACGCCATACGCGCCCAATAACGGCCGAGAACGCGTTGTGCAGAAACGGGTGCGGTCAAGCGAGCCAACACATGTAGCGGTGTTTCATTATTGCGCAGGTGATTGCTCAACAAATCCGGCACCGCCATACGTCCGAGGCCGGGATACTGATCGGGATTTTTGGTCAGGTAAGTCAGGAATGGCCACGCCTGATAATAATTGCGTGTGCTGACAATTTGCAGGTGCGATAAGGCGATGTTGGCTTCCAGATCGATGATGGTATCCCGGTCACGTTGCAAGCCTTTACGCACGCGTACGTCTTCACATAAGGCATCGGTGTTGTAGGTATCTGCCACCCAGTTAGCCACGGTTTCCCACCAGGCACCGGTGCGACCCTGATCTACCCAGGTGTAATCGGTGTACGTCAGGCTGTGGCCAAATTCGTGTACCGCTGTTTCCGGACGATTGATAGCATTGTCTCGAAGCTCGATAAAACTCAAACGATACTGCGCATCTGCACCCATAGCGCCGCCGGCATTCAGTGTTGTAGTTGAATAGAGATTCATCTTGTAATAAGGACCATTGTCGCTGTTCGCGGATAAACTCGTGGAGCGGAAACCCCACTCATTCACAAAGCATTCGTAAGCTGCTTCCAAATGCGACAAACCAAACGCGATTTGACTGGACGGCACATTCGCCAGATTACCTTGGCCGCCATTTAATCCATTGCCACCGTAATAAGCGCGAAAGCGATCCGTATCCATATATAAGGCGTTAGTGGTATTTACATCAAAACGCGTGAACTCATTGGTAATCGCCCGATAGGGTACCGGGCCGCCGGTATTACCCGAACTGCTAGAGCTGCTGCTGGAGCTTGAACTGTCCGTCGCCACACCATAAACACGCCATTCAAGAATCCCGGTGGATTGCTGTGTGTTTAACATGGCAACACGCAAACGATTGGTTTCGATCTCATCGAAATCAAGATCATTAAACGCATTCTCGGTTAACGGAACTTCGCCCGCATAAATCCAGCTGCTGCCATCCCAATACTCAACATAAGCTGTGGTAGGTACCAGCACACCACCGTTGTCATCAAACCAATAAATTTGTGTGCGCTCCAGGCGCTGTTGTTGCGGCCACTCATACTGCACCCATTGAATGGAATTCGGATTATTCCAGTTGCCATAGGCGCCGCTGGATTTATCGTTGGAATTGGAAGGATTGCTGTTGTCATTCACCGCGCTTAACGTTTCCCACGGCGATACGTACGACGTAGTCGCAACTGCCGTCAGCGCAATGTTGGTTCCGGTGGGTGCGACTGAACTGCTATTGGACGATGCCACAGAACTACTGCTTAAAGAAGAAGCGAGGCTGCTGCTCGATGAAGAAACCGAAGAGGTGTTGCTCGCTCCACACGCCGCTCCTGTAACCTGCGGTGTCTCGACTGGCCCACCATTGGTCACACCCTGGATACCAAATTCCACCGATTGGCCCGGCGCAATAGAGCGATTCCAATCGACATTACTTGCTGAATAGCTTCCGCTTAACTGCGCATTCCACGCATTGGTAACGGCGTTATTCTGATAGGACCAGCTCACTTGCCAACCGTTAATCGTTGAAGCCGTATCGTTGGTAATGCGAATCGCCGCCGTGAAGCCCGCGCCCCAGTTATTTGAAACCTGGTAACTGCACGCGGCAAACACATTCGGCGTAAACAATAAACTACCGGTTGCCACACCGGCAAAACACAGCGCACGTCGCCGTTTAGACATGATGCTTTTCATAGGGAGTCCTCCACCACAGGCAAGCCTGCAGCTTCCATTAGTAGTGAGTTGATTGAGGGAAAATAAGTTATTTTTTTATTGGTAAAACGCGATCAATGACCGAGTGGGGCGCAGCGAACAATAACAACTCCGCCACAACGAAATGTGGCGGAGTGCGCAGAATTTCCAGCTTGCGCATGATTCGTTGCGGGGTTGTGATCGGGTGCAAGAAATGGATTAGGTTCAGTTGAGGTAGTCAAGTTCGCCGAGGATGTCACGAACATTGATAGCTTTTTGGATAACATCAGCGGAAGGCGTGCCTATCGCATCATCAAGCCAGAAAAAGCAGCCCTCGTTCGTTAGTACTTGAGTGATGTCTTTCGGCAGGTTTGCTGAAACACGTTTGGCTGCAAAAAAATTAAGCCACCCAATTTGCACATCATAAGGTTTATCGAAATCAACCACTTCATCAAATAGGCTATCAGTGATGACATAAGCTGTATTAAGTTGGACGATTTGTAAAATATGTGAGATGAGCGCTTTAATAGTTTTTAGCTCATAGAACTCCTCAAAGTTCAGTTGCGGTAACTCAATGTTAATAAAACCGATGCCGTCTTCCTTTCCTGCTCCGATCGAAACGCTATATTTAGCATCTTTGGCCTGTTTGGTGTTCGAGTAAACATTGGAAAATCCTGCCCACGAAATAGACTCAGGTAAAAAACCTTTAGCATTGTTCGGGTTTTTATAATTAATTTCATTGTCATATATATGCTGAAAAACGACCGAATCAAAATTTGAAAAATCACTCAGGATCTCTGTCCATGAGTTAGGCTGATCGCCCCAGCTGTAAACTGTTTCAAAAATAGGGTGAAAAGCTCTTAGATGAAGCAATACATTTCTGCTGAAGTCGATATATTCCTTTGCCGTCATTATTGGTGAGTTAAAACGAGTAATGATTTCGATTTTCTCTTTCATGGCTTTATCCTTTTGGCGTTACGACAACTTTTACGCCAGTGACTTTCTCTTTCATAAAAATTTTCTTCAGTTGATTAGCTTTTTCCTGAGTTGGAACATGATACTCCAGATTGCTGCCAGCGTCTCTTGCTATTGCGGCATCTTTACGAGCAATATCGGCAACGTTTTTTGACGCCCAGTCTTGATCTTTTGGTGGCCATCCTTTTGGTCCTGCATCCCAATCTTTGGCATCGATTAGGGTGTCAGTTTCTGGATCATAACCATCAAATTTCTTTCTGCCACTAGCCATTTTGTCAGTTTTGACAACATACTCGGTATCCTTTGGTGCGCCAGTAACTTTTTGTTGATAATCAGATCCTTTTTGTGGCGTAGTTTCTTTTTCCCAAGTTCCCGGTCCACCGTCACTTTGGCCATGCTGATATGTTGGTTTTTTCTTTGGCGCTAAATTTTTATCCTCTGGCAAATCCGTATCAACTTTCTTCTTGGAGTCAACCTCAACCCGAACCTTTTTGCGCAACTTCTTCCTTTTCAACAACTTCCCTAAATTCCTGAATATCGACCCCAGACTTTTCAGTTTTCCCGCATGACGAATCTTGCTCACACCTTGTGCAACATTCCCGATACCGCCAGTGAACATCAGCAGCAGTGCGGTCAGCACAATCTCAAACACACCGCCGCCGGCAAATTCGGCCCATTCAATGCTCGATTGCGCACCGGCGTAATCTTTACCAAATTGCATGAGCATGTCGAGGGATTCGGGATCATCGGCGATGAAGGCGGTGATCTCGTAGGCTTCGGCAAAGATATTTTTGAGGTTTTGTAAACCTTCAGCGGATAAATGGCTGGGGTCTATGCCGAGGATGCGGGCAATATCTTTGATTTCTTCGTCCTGCATGTTCTGTATAAAACTCTGCTTCCATTGTGCAGAGGTGAGTTCGCCATCGTAATAGCTTGTGTAGGCAGCGTGGAGTGCGTTGCTGAGGCGTTCGAAAGGGCTCAGGTATACAGCGATCTCGGCAGTTTTTACCACGACATCCTTGGCAAAGGTGACCAAGCCAACGGCGCCATTCCAGATCCCTGTCACATACGCGCCGTAATGACTGCCTGCTTGCTCTAATGCACTTTGCTGTGCGAGTTCGGCTTCATGTTGCGCGGCTTCGGCGCGTTGTTCGGCGATAATCGCGTCGAGCACGGCTTTGATGTCAGCGCGCGTGCGTGCCAGCTCATCGTCAATATCTTCCGAGACGAGTTCGAATTCGACTGACCCCGGCGGCAGGCCGCTCAGGCAAGCCTCGCCTTGATCGTTGAGTGTGCCGGCCCAGGTCATGCCTTCACTGTCGGTGGCGAGGAAGCGGCCTTTCACCGGTCTGCCGTTGGCGTATTTGTATTCCACGATGACCCAATGCGGTCGATCCGGATCGATGATGGTGGTTACGGCAATGGCTTCGCCTAACTGCGTCATGCTGAGATCCTTTGGGGTACCAAACAAACGGCGGCGCGGTAGGCGCTGTCTGATGAGGTGCAAATTAACGTATGAGCGGGCGAGGATTTTGTGAAATTTAAATACGCAGCCAGTGTGATCAAAGCGCCGCCGGTGGCAGCGCCGAGGTCACCAAAACAATCGGCAGGATGTTGGTGCTTCATGTCGTTAAAGCGGTGACTGGATCGCGTGACTGCCACCCCGAGTTCTTTGGCCCAATAACTTTCGCCATTACTGCTGCTAAACAGGTACTCGATCTTGTGCGGGTCGGGTAATTGATGCAGCGCTTGTTTTACCGCAGCATCCAGCCCCTCCCCGCGATACGGCGCTTCACTGTAAATATGACCCGGTTCCTGGCTAAAACCCGGCTCAGCCAACGCGATGACCACGCCGTTTGTGGTCATCGCATAACTGGGGTTATTAGTGAGCAGTAAAAAAGCTGCACCTTCGCCGGGTACAAAGGTGTCAGCGATGCGATGCGGGCTGGCAGATTTTAATCGCTCTGTGCTATCCAAAAAATTTAACCAGGCGGAATGCTGGCAACTATCAACGCCGCCAATCAATACGTGATCGTGCTGGCCGCTGCTTAAATAGAACTGTGCAAGACGCAGTGCTTCAAGGACGCCGGTGCGCCCGGTACCGATCACACGGCTCGCACTGTAAAGAATCGGCAGGTCTATTTGTGTTTTTAAGGCGGATAAAAAATTGGCAGGTAACTGATTAACTAAACCGGGATAATTTTCAGGCCCGGCCAATATCAGTGGTAGCGGCTCGCCGCGATAATGCGACAGCGCCTCTTGCGCCGCCATGTGCGTCATCTGCAATAAACGTTCATCGCGAAAGCTGAGCAACTCTGCTTCTTCAATCGATTCTGCAAGCGGCGGCAAAACGCCGTCCGGCACTAACGCCAGCGTGACCTGATGATGATCAAACGAATGATAATTTGCGGCCTGGTAGGTGTTGATGCCAGCGCGATACGCACCAAAATTCATCAAAGTATTACCACCGGCTGAGGTAATAAGACCGCAGTTTGCAATATAATTCGTCGCTGACAAGGGTCCCATCTCCATCCTAGAACGCGCGGAATATTAGCAATTCATCTTATCAATTGAAAGGGACTGGTCCGCGTTTTGGTTTGATGCAATTGTAGCCTAATCGCAAAATATTTCTGCGTAGTGACAATAATGAAGTGCAATGAATACAAGCCAGATAATTTGAGAAAATGGAAATTAAAAATTTGCACTAAAAAAATAATCCAAACGCAGAACACTAAAAGATAAAGAAATACGCTTATCTATTCACGCGCCTTTCATTGGCATACCCGCGAATTTTGAACTACTAATTACATTCACCTTAAAAAAATGTAGCCGCATGCGGCGATGCTTTGGCGCATCTTTCTGTGTTCGTACCCTTTCCATTGTGGGGTTGTGGCTCCGTCTTCCGTGAAGAAACCGTTCAGGAGGAACAACGCAACGATGAAACCATTAATCAGCAAACAACTGGCGGGCGTGACTCTTCTTGCCTTGATCGCAAGTGCCAGTGCCGCGCTCGCGCAGAGCAGTTTTTCCGGCGGTGTGTGGGGCACCTATCAATACCTGCCGGATGACAAAGCGAACACCAACACCAACGGCGAATTCACCGGAGAGGCGCTGATCATTTACGCCGACGGCAAAGCGGAAGCGGGCGGCAAGTGGCTCTATTCCGCCGAAGCGCGTTTCGGTCCCGGTAGTTTTACCGACCCTGACAACAACAGCACCGGCGATCATTTCACCTTGCACAAAGCCTGGGTGGGCTGGCAGTTAAACGAGCAGCACATTGTGCGCATCGGTAAATCCCAGGTGCCTTTCGGATGGAAGACCTTCAACTTCTGGCCCGGCGATATCCTGTTGGCCGGTTTTGGTGATCAGATGGACGTCGGCTTCAAGCTGAGCGGCCAACAAATCCGATGGCAGTACGACCTGGCCTATTACGTCTCTGATGACTGGGGTGGCACCAGCACCGACACCGTGGATGACAACGGCCATTGGGGCAGTTCGACCACGTATCGCAAAGTCCAAACTCTGGTGGGCAATCTCGCTTGGAACATCAATCCTAACAATCGTATTGGCGTGTCGGTGCAAAGCGGGCAGTTGCAGGATTTAACCGGCACGCCCGACAAACCCACCAGCGGCGCACATGAGGCGTACGTGATCTATCTGGAGGGCGAACACGAGCAGCTGTTCTATAAGGCGTCTTATATTCAGCAGCGGCGTTCGCTGCCCGATGTCTACCAAGCCATGGCCAGCCTGCCGGAGGACATTAAAAACACCCGCATCGCTGCTGAAATTGGCTACAACCGGGGCGCTTGGGCTTTTTATCTCGACGCTTCGATGGCTCAGCCCGATACTCAAGGAAACGACGCCGACGATGTGACTGCCGTCGCTCCCGGCGCGCGTTATGACTACGGCCCCGGCTGGATCTACATCGAATACCTGACCCAGGACGGCTTTGTCGACCGCGACGGCCAGGTCGGTGAAGGCGACTTCGACGCGCTCTACCTGTCGCTCGATTTTTATTTCTAACCGCATCAGGAGGCAGCATGTCCGATC
>CAMPIG010000242.1 GCA_946886255.1 uncultured Cellvibrio sp.
TTGTTACGCCCCTGGCTGTACCAGCGATACATGATGCTCTCCGCCGGACGCAGCCAGGAACGCCGCGTGTTGAATGGATGGATCATTGTCTTCCATAGATAACACTCCACGCCCTGATGGGTGGTGATGCGATTGGCTTGGTCATCCAGCGACAAGCGCGGGTCAGCCGTGTAACGCGAGAGCATGCTGTAACGCAGTGAAAAAAATCGCGTCGGTCCGCGTTTGGCCAGTTCATTGGTAATGAAATGGATGCTCGCCTTGCGCGGAGAGCGATAGTCGTGCGCTGAAAGCACCAGGAAATTATCCGTCGCGGTAGACGGTTGTTCCTTAACAGCGGCTTGCGAATTCATAGGCAGGCTCCCATAGCGTGCGAAAAATTAATCTGCCGGTCCCGGCGGATTGGGTGGATTTTCAACATAGAAATGATCTTTTAACGGCTTCCATTGCAGGGAAGGCGTAGTGGCGTTGGTGTTCAGTGCAAAGGGATAATCACCCCACCAGCCGCCAGCAGCCCAGTAGGTCCAACCTTTCCACACTGAACCTTCCATCAGCGACAGGATGCGCTCCAATACTTGCAAACATTCTTCGGTGGTGGCCATACCGAACTCACCGAGGAACAACTGCTGGTTATGTTCTGCTGCCCAGGCGCTGATGCGTTCGAACTTGGGATCGAAGTGATCTGGTGGATGGCAATCGGTCTTGGTGCCGGAATACCACTCATCGGCGTACTGGTGCACTTCGATGGTGGTGCGTTTGAGCGGATCGGACAGCGTGGCAAACTCAGCAGCATTGGTGGTTTCACCTTTGGGTTTGAACCAGTCATGTAAACCGCTCCAACTGCCGCCGCCGACAAAAATGCGATTGGTGGCGCCTTCATCGCGCAGGGTTTTCACTGTGCGTTTGGCCAGATCAGCCCATTGCTTGACGGGTATATGGGCCGGTTCGTTCATCAAGCCGTAGATGGTTTGGGTTGGGTCGGTAAACTCATCGGCGAGGCGTTTCCACAAGTCGACAAAGGCATCTTCAAGAGCGGGTTTCTCTTCAAAAGACTCGCCGTAATACTCAGCGTAGTTATGCACATCCAGCAGGACGCATAGCCCTTGGGCGCTGGCTTTATTAACGGTATTTTTCAGTCGCTTGAGTTCATCGGCATTGAGGGCTTTGTTCGCCTCCGGCTGTAATCGCTCCCAGCGGAAGGGCAGGCGAATAATATTGGCGCCCTGGGCGGCGATATACGCCAGTTCCGAATCTTTCGGGTAGGTGTAGTCTTTGAAGATAACGCCGGGTAGACGCTTCGAATTAAACTCGGCACCGGCAATATTGACCCCGGTGAGACGCGGTGAACTCAGGCAATTACTCGCATGGGCAGCGGATACCGTGAGCAACACAGCCAACGGTAGGCAGATAACAAGGTGGATAAGGGATTTCATGACGGTCGACCTCCTAGCTTGTCGTACAACTCCAGGTAGCGATCAGCTACTCTGGGCCAGGCGTACTGCCGGGAGAAGGACATGGCAATACGCCGCCGCGCCAGATAGGCATCCTGCCCCTCCGCATGAAGTTGCAGGAGGCTGTCTATGGCGGCATCCAGGGATGCATCGGTATTGATAGTGAAGCCCAGACCGGAGCGCTTAGCCAAGCGCTGGAAGGGAGGAATATCAGAAAGGATGGGCGTCAAGCCAGCACTCATTGCTTCAATGGGCGCAATGCCGAAGCCCTCATGGCGCGACAGGCAGAGAAAGTAACTGGCCTGTTGCAATAAGGTGCGGATCTCTTCATCGCTGGGGTTGGCCACCAGTTGAACGTGGTCCTTGATCCTCAGTTCGGCAACCCGCGTCTGCAACTCGGTGAGGCTGTGATCATACTCGCGCCCGGCAATGATCAACTGCCAGCGCGGGTCCCGCACCTTGAGTCTGGCGATCAGTTGCAGGGATTCCACCAATCCTTTGTTGGACGACCAGCGCCCGAAATACATCAAGGTCGGTTGCAGGCTCTGGGACGCCTGGTCGCGGTACTTATCCACATCCACGCCATTTTCGATTACCTGCAATTTGGGTTCGCTCATGATGCGGCTGAATAACCGACCGTCATTAGCGCTGGTGGCAACTACCTGGCTGTAAGCCTTGGCTGATAAGCGGGTAACCGTCTCGAAGTAAGCTTGCTTGGCGCGGGAGGCGAAGCTGGTATGGAAGAAGCCGCCGTGAGTAGACAGTACCAGCGGGCGGCGATGCCACCACTTGGTCAGCGCCAGAAAGTCATAGAAAAAATCCACACCGTGCACATGTACCACATCGGTAGAACCCAACTGGCCGAGGATACTCGGACACAGCGGATAACGACTGGAGCCGTAGTAAGGCAGGCGCACCACCTCCACGCCACCAATCTCCTCGCGCTCCGGCAGCCGCTGGCTGGTATTACGGAACAAGCGGTCCAGCGTGATGATGCGGGTAGTCTGCTGCCCCGTGCGTGCCTGATGCAGGGCAATATTGCGCACCACTTCTTCCATGCCGCCGATCGACGGCAAATACTGGCGAACAATATGGGTGACGTTAATAGACATCCTTCCTCCGGGTGGCTTGTTGTTGGGGCGCTTGGGAATAAGCCTCGCGGAACTGGTTGACGCGCGTGATCAACGGTTGGGCTGAGGGACTTTCCGGTGCCGGATTGCGCAGGGTGCAGCCCACCAGGAACCAGAGCAAGGCGGCGGTTTTGAAGGCAAATAACGAGGTACCGCTAACGCACAGGATCAAGGCGATATAGACCGAAACAAAGGCGCGAAAACGCTGGCCGCGCTCATCGGGAATCTTGAGTAGCCACAGGCTGAACCACAGCAGCAGGCACAGCGGCAAGCTGAAGGTGGACAGCACATAGGCATAACCCATATCCGCAAAGTTTTCACCCGGTGCAGCGCCCAACAGGGTCGCTACATCAAACTCGGCCAGCGCCCAGCCGCTGATAGCCAGCCGGCCCAGGAAGGTATCGCCGATGCGTTCATCAATCGTCGCCCCGGCCGCCATCACAATGGCAATAGCCCCGAAAGGCGCAAGAATCGCGAGGTACAGACCTTTGCCGCTGAGCACCAGGCGTATCGCTACCATCAGCGATACCGACATGAGCGCGAAGCGCGAATCGGAGAGCACCATCAGCACCACGGCGGCAAAGACAAAGAAGATCCCCTTGCGCCAGTCGTCTTTATCGCGGCTCAGCCCCCACGCTGCGGTGATCGCCGCAAAGTTGCCGAGCGACACCGGTTCAAGAAACACCGAAGACACCCGGTGACTACCCAACAGGCCGGGTAGCAGCGTGCGACCGATGCCTTCGGGGCGAATACCGTTCATTTGCAGCTTGCTGTCGCGCACATACTCGGTGATAACCTGCAAGTTACCGATGTTTACGTAGTAACCGAAGATGTTGAAAAATTGGGTGTAGAGGTCGAGCAGGAAAAATTCGAACAGCCCCATGGTCAACACTACCGTGAAGGCATAGGTGAGGGCGCGGTCCGCCAGTTCCGGGCGGCCGATATTGCAGCCGAGCCAGAAGAACGCCAGCGGGATGAGCAAATCGCGGAAGGCTTTGATTTCAAGCTCACCACTGAGCAGCGTCAGCAGGCAGAGCAGAGCGCCCATCAGCGCCAGGATAACGATGACGCCAGGTAACAGGCGGCGCATCAACAAGGGTAAACAGGCAGCCAGGATAACCGCTTCGGCCATGCCGACCATGGCGCGCGAGACGAAAAAAACCTGGGTATTGATCAGACACAACAACGCCTGGTAAGACACGGCAGCTACCAGAATACCCAGCACCAGACGCTGCTCAAACACCTGCTCGGCAGAGGCATCCTTCATCAGCGATTTGCCCACTGGCGCGTGCGAAGCCAGCAGGCCGGGCGGTGATTGGTACCGTGCAAATCCCATCTTGAGTTCTCCCGCAATGGGCCTTAGTGACGCAGTGCCACACCGACGACGCGAACCCCGACGCCCCAGAGACTGGCGCAAAGCTTCTCCAGATCTTTCATCCGCGAGCTGTGCTGCTGGGCAATTAAGAGTGCTGCGCCAGCTTGCGCCGCCACTAACTGGGCATCACGGTTGCGCGCCATGGGCGGCGTGCTGATCAGGGTGACATCGAACCGATTGGACAGCTCGCCCACATAATCACGGTAGTTTCTGCCTGACAGCAGTTCCTGGGGATTGGGCGCCTGGGTGCCAGCGGGCAGCAGCCAGAGCGACTGTAGGGCTGCCACAGTCAACGGCTGGATGCGTGCGCGGTCCGCCAGCAAGTCCGATAATCCCGGGTGGCGGCTGTCCACGCCGAACAATTTATGCAGTTGCGGTTCGCGCAGGTTGCTATCGATCAGCAGCGTGCGCAGACCCAACTGGGAAAAGACGATGGCGAGGTTGGCAGTCATGCGGGCGATGGTCTCGGCCTCGTTCGCCCCGACCACCGCCAGGCTCAGGTTAGGCTCGGTGTTGAAATAGCGCAGCATCAGTTCGCTACGCAGGCTGCGCAAGGCTTCTACCTCGCTGCTTTCCGGCCTGAATACTGCCGTGAGTGAAGGCGCGAGCCGGCTGGCGGCATCGGGTACAGCGGTGTAAGCAAATTGTCGGGCAAGCACTGAGCGGATATCCGCCGGGCTGACCAGCCCCAGCAACAACGCCGCTTCACCAAAGCGAATCCCCCGCTCGTTTTGCAGGGTAATGATCGCTTTCAGATCGGCGGCGGTGATCTTGCCGTTGTCCACCAGCATGTGGCCCATCTTGACGCGCGTACTGGGGACTTGCAGGTCGTCGGTTGTAGCCTGTGCCAGGTTATTCATCGCTTGATCTCCCTTTTGGACCAATTTCGCTCCAGAGGTATATAAGCCAACACTGGTATGCCGAGACTGGCTTCCAGTTCTTCGCCGCTGCGTACGCGCCGATCAATCCACTCCCAGCACAAGGCGACTGCTGTACCCAACAAGAGGCCGAACACCGTGGCAATGAGCAGGTTCAGCGCCGGCTTGGGTTCGGTGGGTTTGCTGGGGACCGCAGCGGTATTGAGGATGGCGACGTCGGTGAGCGCAATGCGGCTTTCCAGTTTGGTCTGCGAAGCCCGCGCCAGCGCCGCGTCATAGGCAGCCTGGGCGTTATCAACTTCCTGACGCAAGAGGGTTAGTTGGTTGCGATTGCGGTTCAGTTGCAGCACATGTTCTTTTTGTGCGGCAACCTCGGCCTTTAACTGCTCCTCGCGGCTTTGTGATAGTTCAACCGAGGAACGCAGGCTGCCACCCACCAGTTTAAGGGTGCGCTGTAACTGGGCTTGCAGGGCATCCACTTCGCGCTGGGCCTGGCGGTACTGGGGGTGATTGCTGCCCACCTGGGAGCCAATCTCGGCCATGCGCGCCTGGGCCTGGGACAATTCATCAGAGATCTTCTGTACCTGAGGATTGGTCAGCACATGCTCCGGCAAGGCGCCGGGTTTACTCCCATCCAGCTGTTTACTGCGGCTTTGTTCATCGAGCCGTTGCCCCTGCACCACCAGCAGCATGGAGGACAACTCCGCCAGTTTTTCGCTCTCGAGATCCAGGCGATCACTGGACGCGATGATGTTGTGTTCTTCCTGATAGGCCGCCAGCGTATTCTGCCGGTCCACCAGGTTTTCACGCAGGGACTCCAGTTGCAGGTCGTACCATTGGGTAATTTGTTTGGCCGGTTCGATCCGCAGCTCGAGATTGGTCTGGATATAAGCTTGGGCAAAGGCATCCGCGATACGGGCGGCCAGCTCCGGGTTGCGTGCATTGAAGGAGATACTCAGCACGCTGCTGTCGCGTTGAGGTGCGACTGCCAGCCCGGTTTTGAGATAGTGGAGCAGCCAGCCGCGCGAGGGTAGTGGTTCAGTGCTGACGGCACGGAATTCCGGTTGCAGGGCCGGCTCTTCAATCAGATTTAGCTGGTCGATCACTTTATTCGCGACATTGCGGCTACGAATGATATCGGCCTGGGTGGCTATGTAGCCGGATAGCATACGCGCCGGCAGCGTTTCACCGCTGATGGGATCCTGGCCTTTACCGTCTATGATCAATTCCGTCGTGGACGTATAAGACTTCGGTGTTTGCAAGGTGACGATGCCCGCAACCACTACCGCGATCAGGGTAAGACCGGCGATGGTCATCCATCGCGCGCTTAAAATGCGTAAAAGTGCCGCCAGGTTCATACTGCTAACTCCCTAAAAAAGACTTTCCTGAATAACCAATACATCGCCGTCCATGACCGGATCGTCGGGTTCGGCCCGCAGCTCTTTGGCTGAACCGTCGGGCTGCCGGCGATAAAGTTTTACGGCCTTGGCATTGGCGCGCGCGGTGGGGCCGCCGCCGACACCCAGTGCCTGCATTACGTTGAGTTTGCGATCAAGGGGATACATACCCGGCGAGCGCACCTCACCGCTGAGATAAAACCGGCCAGCCACCGGGACGTAAATGGTGTCGCCGTTTTTCATCCACACCACGGGCTGGTCTTCTGCTTGGTGATTCAGCAATTGCTGCAGGTCGTATTCGTAGCGCTCCTGTTTCCCGTTTTTATCGGTTCGGATCAGGATCAGGTGTTCGCTGCCGGTTTCTGCCACACCGCCGGCGAAGGCCAGGGCATCGGTTAAGGAAGTTGGGCCTTCAAGCACCAGTTTTCCGGGATTGTTCACCTTGCCCAGAATGGCCACTGATTGGCTGCGGTATTTGGTGATCAGGATATTGACGTGGGCATCTTGCAAAAAATCACCGCGCACATAGTGGTCAGCGATCATCCGCGCAGCGTCGGCGCTGCTGCGACCGGCGAGCTGCACGCTGCCCAGTAACGGAATTTCCAGAGTGCCATCACCACTGATTTGCCCTTCGGTAGTGAGGTCGGGTTGGTTGTAAACGGTCAGACGAATTTCATCGCCCGGACCCATTAAATAACGGCTTTGCGCGTGGGCGTTGGCAACTGCCATGCAGATCAGGACGCCCCATACAACTGTTCGAAAAAAATCCTTCATGGGTTTTCCTTTGTGGCGTTAATGGTCTTCCCCGTTTTAACGACGATGTTTTGCATAGCAATACCTATGCAAAAGAAAGGCCGCTTCGGGAGTGCTTGAGAAAAGGGGTGCCGTTTTACATCAATCACAGGAACACAATGTGAATAAGTGTGAAAGAGTTACCACTCTTTGCGTATTCCACTGTCGTTCCATCAATGTAACAGCACAGGTTTGAAGTTAGTGTGAGCCTTTTGTCTTACAGCTGTGTGTAAGCTACCGCTTCGGGTTTAACTGCTTCCGTGCGTAAGCTAACACTTAACTGACGCATGATTTATTTTGTGCGCCA
>CAMPIG010000243.1 GCA_946886255.1 uncultured Cellvibrio sp.
GTGCATGTGTTTAATTCTGAAAACGGGGTACTAAGCGTTAATCAATTGGATCAATCATTGGCAGGGGATATTCTTGATAGCCGTATCGAGCTCATTGACGATCAAGTAATTAATACGGAAGAATTTGAGGCGCAGTTGTTGGCAATAAAATTATAATCATTACGCAAAAGATAATTTCGGGATATGGACTTCGGTATTGCTTCTGAGACACGCCGTGAACCCATCCCTGGGGGCTCGTCACCAGCATCCCTGCTGGTGACGGTCTCAGAAGCAATACCGAATTCCATCGGCAAGTGTAGTGGTATAAATGAGAAAAAAAGCAAACTTGACGCTAATAAGATGTGAGTTTGGCGTTGGGGAAATAGGTTCGGAACCCTCAATTCAGGGATGAATTGAGGGAGCTACAGGGACGTATTTATGCGTTTCCGAACCTATTTCCCCAACGACGAACGTACTACGAAGTTAACAAAATGCTTACTGTTTTGTTACTCCTCCGTATACTCCACCATCGAATCCACCTTCATACTGTAAGCCGCCAAACCCAACTCATGCTCATGGGTTTCAATCTTCACCGTCCCACTTAACCAATACGGCGTATACAAATCCTCCAACGTAAAACCCTGCGGATACTCAACATAAATCAACTGATTCGGCGGCGGTGGCGGAACGTGAATACACGCCCCGAAATACGGAACCAGAAAAAACGACGTGATAACCTGATCATCGTCATACTCCAGCGGCACGATATAACCCGCCAGGCGAATCTTGGTATTATTAAATTCTGGCCGCACATGGGTAGAGGTTAACGCATCCTGCCAGGTGCGCCCGCCGGACGGCTTGGCCATGGCCTGCTCAATAGCACTGGTCACCTGATTCTCAAAATTGCTGGTGGTTGTTTGTGGCGAATTGTTGGTCGTCGGCTGATCCATGGCCAACTCTTCTTCACTCAATGCAGTGTGATCCACCTGCGGCATGTTCATCAACAGTTTCAGGTCTTCCTCGGGCATCAAATCGGTCCACTCAACGGTGCGCGGGGACTTGGTGTTCGCAGAAGGTGTTTGCGCCAGGCAAACACCGCTGCACAAGGCAACTAACAGAACGACTGAACAGAAGGGAGGTCTTGGCATAGGCGTGATTCAACAGGGTTGGGGACAATGTGGGTTATGATAAGACAAGTCTTCGACATCGTGTCTATAAAAAATTCCGGCTGATCAAATTTTTGTGATGATGATAAATACCGAACCTGCTTTTGCCCTGCGCGACCTCAATTTTCGGTGGTCGGTTGCCGAGCCGCCTGTGGTGCAGATTCCCGCACTGGATATTGCGCGCGGCGAGCGCGTATTTTTGTACGGCCCCTCCGGTTCCGGCAAGACGACGTTACTGAACTTGTTGGCCGGGGTTATCAAACCCCAAAGCGGACAGCTGCGGGTGTTAGGGCAGTCGTTTGATCAACTCTCGCAACGTCAGCGTGACAAATTTCGCGCGCGTCACATCGGTGTCATCTTTCAGCAATTCAATCTTATTCCTTACCTTGATCTATTGGATAACGTATTGTTAAGTGCGCACTTTGCCGGCATACCATTGCCAGCGGCGCGACAGCGTGCGCAACAATTGTTGGACGCGTTAGGTTTATCTAAAAGCCTGCTCAACCAATCCGCGCGACAGCTCAGTGTCGGTCAACAACAACGCGTGGCAGTTGCGCGCGCGCTGGTAACCCAGCCGGAGATTTTGATTGCCGATGAACCAACCTCTGCGCTGGATAGCGATAGCCGCGCCGCGTTCATGCACGTATTGTTAGACACCGCCGCAGACATTAATTGCACCATCGTGTTTGTCAGCCACGACCGCAGCCTGCAAGAATTTTTTTCGCGCGCGGTGGATATACGTACATTAGGTAAAACCGCTGTGGAGAAAACGTTATGCTGATTAAGCTGGCGCGCCTCAGCGTGTGGAATCGCCGCACCACTGCATCCTTAACCCTGGTATCGTTGATCATCAGCGTAGCGCTGATGTTAGGAATTGATCACCTGCGTGTACAGGCGAAAAAAAGTTTCAGCCAAACCTTGTCGGGCACGGACATGATCGTCGGTGCGCGTTCGGGGCAATTGAATTTGCTGTTGTATTCCGTGTTCCGCATCGGCAACGCCACCAACAATATTACCTGGCAAAGTTATCAGGAGTTGAGTCGCCACAGCGCCGTCGAGTGGACCGTGCCGTTATCGTTAGGCGACTCCCATCGCGGCTATCGCGTGCTGGGAACAACGGCCGCTTACTTCGAACATTATCGCTACGGCCAACAGCGGCCGCTGATATTTGCCGAAGGCAACGTATTTGCCGGTGTCTACGATGCAGTGCTCGGTGCAGAGGTTGCGCGCAAACTGAAATACACACTGGGCGATGAACTGGTGTTAGCTCACGGCAGCGGTGCAGTGAATTTGCATCACCATGATGACAAGCCGTTCCGCGTGACAGGCATTTTACAGCCGACAGGTACGCCAGTGGATCGCACAGTTCATATCAGTCTGGCCGGTATTGAAGCGATTCATCTTGATTGGCAGCAAGGTATGCCGATTCCTGGCACCGCGATCTCGGCAGAAGCAGCATTGCAACAGGATCTTACGCCCAACAATATCACCGCCATTCTGGTGGGTTTAAAATCCCGCGCGGCGACGTTTACCGTACAACGCCAGGTAAATCAGTATCCGCACGAACCTTTGTTAGCGATACTCCCTGGCGTTGCACTCACCGAACTCTGGCAAATGTTGAGCATGGTGGAAAACGTGTTGTACCTGATTTCTATTATGGTGTTATTGGCGGTGTTAACCGGCATGATGACCAGCTTGTTAGCGTCGATGAATGAGCGACAACGGGAGATTGCTATCTTGCGCGCGGTGGGTGCCGGTGCGGGTTATTTATTTTTATTGATTGAGCTGGAAGTGCTTCTGTTGATTGTGCTCGCCCTGGCTGGGGGAATGTTATTGTTGACCGGCAGTTTGTGGATTGCGCAGCCTGTGTTAGCCGAGCAGTTTGGCTTGTTTGTTGATGTCAATCCTCTGCAACCGCAAACGTTTTATCTACTCGGTGGTATTGTCGGTGTGGCGCTTTTGATGGGGCTAATTCCGGCGTTGAGCGCTTATCGTCGCGCGTTAAGCGATGGCTTGGCGCAACGTTTGTAATTTAGCTTTTAACTGATGATCGGCGGAAAAATAATTTCAAACTCCACGCCGCTATTGTCCGCGCGATTGCGCGCACTGACCCGCGCGTGATGCACTTCAACAATCAAGCGCACAATATGTAAGCCCAACCCCAAGTGAATCTTGTTGTCGTTTTGTTTATCCCTGGATTCACGGATAGATACCAACGAATCGAATAATTGGCTCTGCATCTTTTGTGGGAGCAGCGGACCATCGTTGCTCACCGTCAACACAACCTGCTCCTTGTGTTTGCGCAGTGAAAAAACAATTTTCCCCTCTGCCGGACAAAAATCACAAGCATTATCGAACAGCTTGTCGATCATCTGCACAATCAAATCGGCTGAGCCGTGAATAACAAAGGGTTCATTCGCAGGAATATCTGACACCACGTGTTGCTGCGCGATATCTCGATAGGCGAGGGCCAACTCGTGAATCACTTTATCCAGGGGCACCGGTTCCATCTCGGTGGTGCGAATGCTTTCTTCCACGCGGCTTGCGGAACTGATCGCATTGAGGATCGCGGAAAGCCGTTGCGACCCTTCCTGCGCACGCGTCGCAAACACTTTTGCCTGCGCATCCAGTTTTTCATTGTCGAGGTTGTCAAGGGAACTGCGCACCACCGCGAGCGGCGTGCGTAGTTCATGGGACAGCTTATTGGAAAGGGTGCGTAAGTAATCCGTGTATTCCTGCAAGCGGGCCAGCAGTTGTGCGTAGCTGCGATTCAGATCACCAATCTCATCCTGTGCCTTGGATACCGGAAATTGATTCTCCAGTTTTCCGTCCTCGCGCATGGCGGTGTCAGCCGCTTCACTCAAGCGGCGAATGCGCAACGACAACCAGGTCGCATAAGCCACTAATCCTGCGCCGGCAACCAGCGTCGCCAGCAAGGTATAAAACATCAAGCGTTGAAATGCATTGTTGGTGAGTGACAGAATGCTGGCACTGGTTTGTTCAACCACCACGGTTCCGATGATGCGCGTCTGGCGCACGATCGGCACAACGGCGCGCCCCAGGTTGTGCACGCCGTATTGATACCAGGTGCGTGCGTTATCGCCGTTAAGCGCCTGCTGAATTTCCGGCGCGTCCAGGCGGCCGGTAAATTGTGGTGTATCCAGCGGTGGCAAATCGGTGCGGGTAAATAAATTGCGCATTAACCAGGCCAGTAAGCCATTTTCTTCGACAGGCAATTTAGTCGGTGATTGCAAGCGACCGGCTTCGGCAATCAGCCATTGGTTGCGACCGGTAATGCGTAAACGCAAATCCTGCCCGGCAAACACCTCCAGGGCATCGGCGAGCACGGCATTTTGTTTTACCAAAGGTTTAGGATTATCCGTGCGTTTTATCGAGCCCAGCCAAGCGCCGGTAGTCGTCGCATTACTGGCCGTGCTGTGATTAACCGCCGCGACACTTAAATACCCGTGGGTCATAGCGAGCGGTAACTGCAACTCCAGTTGATAACCCTGCTCGCGCTCCTGCCACACACCTTTTATGCGATGTTCGCGTACATAACGGGTAACGCGTTCACCATATTCGTTGTAATCGGGCGTTGCGGCGTGCGCATTGATCATACCCGGTGCGCTGGTGTTAACTAAAAAATCCTGCGCATTGCCTTCAGTATCGTGCATGCGCAGTACCAGATGATCACTTTGCGTCGGCGCTTCAAAGCCAGGGTTGTAATACAACATGTGGGCATCATCGACACGAATAAATAAATACAAATCCTTGTCGTGACTCGCCGCTTGCAGGTGTAATCCAAACGATGGATTGCCCCACTGCATACCCTCGAATTCCCGATGCCGCCATTCGTCGTCGTAGCCATCGAGAATGGCCGGTGCAGGAAAGGGATGCGCGTAAATTTGATCAGTGGCATACACCTGGGCCGCCGGTTGTTGCAATTCCTCTAACAGCGCCGGTTCATTACTAATACGGTTGGCCACTGCTTGCGCACTGGCCAGTAGTGCGATGCTTTGGCCTTGGCGCAATGCGTCTTCCATCTCACGAATATATTGGCAACCGGCCCAGGGCAAACTCAGCCCGAGCAAACTCACCAGCAATAATTGACGACGCAAGCGCATGGTTATTGTTCGTCCCAGCGGTAGCCCATACCGTAAGCGGTTTTTACCGCATCAAATTGCTCGTCGAGGCGCAGAAACTTTTTACGAATGCGTTTGATATGCGAGGTGATGGTGTTGTCATCAAGCACGACGTTGGCGGCGTCCATCAATTGCTGGCGGTTTTTCACATGGCCGGGATGCTTGCTGAGCGCGTGGACGATCCACAATTCGGTCACGGTCAGGTCCACTGGTTGATCAGCCCAGTGGACGCTCATGCGATCCATATTCAACAATAATTTTCCGCGCTGCAAAATTTCTTCACTGGGTTGCGCGTCGGGTTTGCGCAAGGCATCCACGCGGCGAAACAACGCCACGATACGCGCAAGCATGTGCGGCTGGCTGATATCTTTAGTGAGGTAATCGTCGGCACCCAGGCGCAAACCGGACACCACATCGAATTCGCTGTCGCGCGCGGTTAAAAAAATAATCGGCAGCGCCGGCGCTTTGCTGCGCAAGTCGCGACACAATTCAAACCCGCCTTCAATGTCATCGCCCAAGCCTACGTCGATGATCGCCAGGTCCGGCAAACTTTTGTTAAACGCGGCCAAAGCGTCGGGGCGGTTGTGGTAGAGGCTCACGCTGTAACCCTGGCGGGTGAGCGCATCGCGGTAGTTATGGGCGAGGGCGATTTCGTCTTCAACGATGGCGATGTGGCGGGCCATGGGTGTCCTTTGCGGTTGATAGGGTGGTGTCGGATTACGCCGCGGTGCGGCTAATGCGACCTACGAATGGTGATGGATTTTAATGGAGAAAAATGGCTGCGAAAGGTTTTGCCACAATTCGCCATAATTGATCACCGGTTTTGCGTTTTTTGTCCCGGCAACGCCGGATTGCACTGTTTTACTGACCCTGTCGAAACGCCGTTTACGGCTTTAACTTTTGCAGGGAATACTATCATGTGTTTTAACCGCCGCCGCATCCCCAAACATCTGCTGTTGCATCCGTCACCGCCTCACCGGCCCGCGCGTCGATTATGGAAATGGGTTTTGGGTTCACTGGTGGTTCTGCTGACTGTGGCCGCCGCTGAAATTACCCGCGCCGACATGAACCCGGAAGAGGCCAGTGCCGGGACGCTGTTATTTAAAACATCCACCGGTTACCGCGCGGCGCTGCATCACCACAGCGAGGCGCAGGTCACCATCAAGGGCATGCTGGCGCGGGTGGTGTTGCGCCAGACCTTTGAAAATGTCACGGACGATTGGGTGGAAGGCGTGTATGTATTTCCGTTACCGGAGGACGCGGCCATCAATCGCATGGTGCTGGAGATCGGTGAGCGCCGCATCGTGGCGGACATTAAAGAGAAGCAGGAAGCCCAGCGGATTTACGACCAGGCCAAGCGCGAAGGCAAACGCGCTGCGTTGACGCGCCAGGAGCGACCCAACCTGTTTACCCAGGCGATTGCCAATATCGGCCCGCAGGAAAAAGTCGTCATCGAATTGCAGTATCACGAGCTGGTGACCTATCGCAATCAGACGTTTAGCTGGCGTTTGCCCACCACACTGACGCCGCGCTACATCCCCGGCGTGATGAAGCAGGATGCGGATACCCAGGTCTCGCTGGAAACCAACAGCGGCTGGGGCTGGGCGCAGCCTACCGACCAGGTGCCGGACGCGCACCGGATTACGCCATTTGTGCATCCCGCACCCCAGGCCGACACCAACAACATCGCCATCAATATCAGCCTGGATGCTGGCATGCCGCTGGCGCAAATTCGCGGCAGTTATCACGAGCTGAGCATCTACAAGCTGGGCAATGGCCACCAGATTACGCCGACCCAAAGGAACATCCCCATGGATCGTGACTTCGAGATGCAGTGGCACACGGTTGCGGGCAAGTCACCGGATGCGGCGTTTTTTACCGAGCAAATTGATGGCGAAGATTACGTCTTGCTGATGGTGTTGCCACCGCACCAGGAACACACCGGTGCAACCTTGCCGCGCGAAGTGATCTTTATCATCGATACCTCCGGCTCCATGGGCGGTGTGTCCATTGAGCAAGCCAAGGCCAGCCTGCAAC
>CAMPIG010000244.1 GCA_946886255.1 uncultured Cellvibrio sp.
TCGGTTATTTATGTTCCGGCACCTTTCTGTAAGGATTCAATCCTTGAAGCAGCCAACGGCGGCATCAAACTGATTGTGTGTATTACTGAAGGTATCCCGACTCTGGATATGCTGGATGCAAAAGTAAGATGCGACGAGTTGGGTGTGCGTGTGATTGGACCAAACTGTCCCGGTGTGATCACTCCGGGTGAGTGCAAGATCGGTATTATGCCGGGTCACATTCACAAGCCAGGTAAAGTCGGTATTGTTTCTCGCTCCGGTACGCTCACGTATGAAGCCGTTAAACAAACCACTGACTACGGTTTTGGTCAGTCCACGTGTGTAGGTATTGGTGGTGATCCGATTCCGGGCTCCAACTTCATCGACATCCTGAAGTTGTTCCAGGCAGACCCACAAACTGAAGCCATCGTCATGATCGGTGAAATCGGTGGTTCTGCGGAAGAAGAAGCGGCGGCATTTATCAAAGCGAATGTAACCAAGCCTGTTGTGTCTTATATTGCTGGTGTCACTGCACCTGCCGGTAAGCGTATGGGCCACGCCGGTGCGATTATCTCTGGTGGTAAAGGTACGGCGGCTGAGAAATTTGCGGCACTGGAAGATGCTGGTGTCAAGACTGTGAAAAGTCTGGCCGATATTGGCAAAGCCCTGAAAGAAGTTACCGGTTGGTAATTTGCGGATGGTAGAAAAAAGGCGACTTCGGTCGCCTTTTTTTATGGAGAAAAATAGTGTGCGTCCGCGTATTCCGGCCTACATTGCTGAAAACCGCGATAAAAAAATGTTAAGAGGTGATGCGGATCTGACATGAACAGCTATTATCAAAAGATAACAATATCGTTTTATCGGTGAGAGTCATCGGTCTATCTACAATAACGACAGAGACTGACATGTTTGTAATCAAGCACCGCCTCAATATATCCAATTATTTATTTCGCGCATTATGCTCACTTTGCATCGGCATACTGGCTGTAGCTTTTTCTGCTGCGACGATATCTGCTGAACTTTCTGAACCATCACCAGATGAAGTGAAAGATACTATGAAGCGCGCGACACGCTTTATGGTAGAAAAGGTCAGCCACCGCGGAGGATATGTATGGTCCTATTTGCCGGATTTCTCACGCCGCTGGGGAGAGCTAGAAGCGCGTGAGACCATGATCTGGATTCAGCCGCCTGGAACGGCAACCATGGGCCATGTTTTTTTAGATGCTTATCACGCAACCGGCGATGAATATTATTACGCAGCAGCAGAGCAGGTGGCTGGTGCAATCATCTGGGCTCAGCATCCGACCGGGGGCTGGAATTATGTCGCCGATTTTGGTGGCGAAGCATCGCTGCGCGATTGGTATAGCACAGTCGGAAAAAATGCATGGCGTCTGGAGGAGTTCCATCATTATTACGGCAATGCCACCTTTGATGACGGTGGAACTGCAGAAGCGGCAAAATTCCTGTTGCGTTTGTACAACGAAAAACTTGATCCCAAATATCGTCCCTCGCTTGATAAAGCAATCAGCTTTATGCTCGACAGCCAATACCCTATCGGTGGTTGGCCACAGCGCTATCCGCTTCGCCATGAATATTCACGTAACGGGCAGCCTGATTACACATCGTTCATTACATTTAATGATGATGTCGCGCAGGAAAATATTGATTTCTTGTTAATGTGCTATCAGGCATTAGGCGAGCAGCGTGTACGCGAACCTATTATTCGAGCAATGAACGCCTTTTTGATTGCACAGTTAGGTCAACCTCAGCCAGGATGGGCATTGCAATATACAACAGAGCTTCAGCCCGCCGGAGCGCGCAGTTATGAGCCACGTTCACTTTCGCCAGCAACAACGGCCGAAAATATTCGTCAATTGATAAAGTTTTATCGTATGACCGGTGAAACGAAATTTTTGGCGCGTATTCCGGAAGCTTTGGATTGGCTTGATGCCGTGCGCTTACCGCGCAAAGATGTTATTGATGGTCGTACTCATCCTACCTTTGTTGAAGTCGGTACAGGTAAAGCTCTCTATACCCATCGACGTGGCTCCAATGCCACCAATGGTGAATATTATCTTGATTATGAGCCAGGTAATGAATTAATCCATTACCGATCAATTCGTCATATTGATGTCGACCAACTGCGCCAGCTTTTTAAAGAGGCAAAAGGATTAGCTCCGGAAGCGCTAATAAAAGAGTCTCCCTTGAAAAGTAAAACGGCGGTGGAACTTCCGCGTTACTTTACGTTGGGCAATGTCAGCGTATCGGATTTAAACACTCGCGCACTGCCACCCTCGCGCAGTAAAAATCTTAAAGAAGATGTGGAACGTTTGAGACAGGAATTGAACCAGGATGGCTACTGGCCGGTTAAACTGCGTTATACCACCAACTCTTACCGCGGTCAGGCACCCGCCACAGTTGCAGCAGGCGGTTTCTCAAATACCAACGTCGGTGATCAGTGGGATACTTCCCCTTATGAAACAGATGACCCCGTGACAGGTATTTCAATTGGTGCTTATATAAAGAATATGGGCGTTTTAATAAGGTACTTGATTAAAAATCAGCAGGAATAATGGGCGCTAATCGTTAAATTCAGATGAAGATATAATTAATTGGTGCCGATGGTGTTAATGATGTCTATTATGCAAGTTGAATAACGTTAATAACAAAGGAAGCCCTATTTATGTCAATTTCTACCGATTTGCTCGATGAAATGAATGTGCTTATGAAGTTTGATTTATCGACTACGCAAGCTGGCATTAAAGTGCATTCCGATGCGACACCGGAAACCATAGCCGCCTCGCAGCGTCTTTTTGAAAAGGGATTGCTAACCCAAGCTGATGGTGGTTACCTGACCAGCCTGGGTTATGAAGCGGCGCAGCATGTGCAGAGTGCAGTGATGATTTTGCAGAATTAGGTCTAGCTGCAAGTATCTGCGTGATCTACGTTTGCACTACGCCTTTCGCTATCACCTGCTGCTCTATGGAATCTCTCTTGGTTATCTAATTAAAGATGATAATCTACTGAAATTAGTTAGCGAATTTTCAAGTACGGTAAACTTGACTCCGGTAATGTGAAAGAGAAATAAAATGTCCGATAGAATAATTAGAGCCTGCTATGATGAAAGCAGTATCAGGGTTTACCAGGCTTTCGGAGATTCAATTGCTGATTCAGCGCTCGCCAACGGTACTTTTATATCTCCTCCTTTCAAACTGCACCGTATGACTTGGATTAAGCCGTCGTTTCTTTGGATGATGTATCGATGTGGATGGGGTGTAAAGGAAGAAGCGCAGAAACGAGTTCTGGCGATGAGGATTAGCCGGCGGGGGTTTGAATGGGCGCTCATCAATAGTATTGGCTCACTTAGGAGAGAATGTGCGACTGACGAAGAGTGGGCTAGGCTGAAGAAGATTGCTCCGGTGAGGATCCAATGGGATCCTGACCGAGACATTTTTTCGAAGCCCCTTACTGATCGGGCTATTCAGATTGGCCTATCTGGTGTTGCGGTTGATTTATACGTTCGAGATTGGATAATTGGCATTACAGATGTGACTGATACGGTGGCTCACATGCGACATCTAATTTCTGCAGGCAAAGTAGAGGAAGCTTCATTGTTGATGCCGAAAGAAGCCGCGTATCCGCTATCCCTGGAAATAGCTGAACATATCGGTGCCGATATTAAATTATGACTCGCGAGCAATTAGTTCTTTTAAAATGTTCTTGTCCCCCTGCAACCAATACTTTTCTCGATCGGGAAGCACTTTTTCGTCGGTCGTAAAATCTTTGAACTGGGACTTCCAACCATCCGGTACATACCGCTCCAACGGTGTTCCTTCTGAATAGAAAGCACATAGGCATCGTAAATCAAAGTCAACAAACAGCGAGGGAAAGAGCTCTGCAACATCCCACCAGGATGACGCGGCCTCATACTCCTTTTGTAACCTATCTTCTAGATATTTTGTCGATGTTTCATATTTGGACATATTTGATAGAAAAACTTCTACATTTTTCGCACACACTATTCGAATGCCGAACCTGTAATCAGCCTCAAAATCCGGGACAAAGTGGCCGTGGTCAATAAATTCATTTCTCCACTTATCTAAATCAAGAACCCATAATTCTCTTGGGCTTCTAAACCATCGAAAGCTATTTTTATATCGCACTACTACAAGAATATTATCTTCATACTGTTCGTTCACTTTGTCATTCCTCACGTAATCACTCTTCCAGATCCCGGAACTGCACTTTCTTCCAGCCATTTGGTCCAAATCTCGGGTAATTCATAGGACCGTCCCGGTGTGGATGGATCAACTATTTTTGGCGCAAGACCACCTTGATTGAGAGTATTTGCACGATAATTTGCCTGAGGGATAGCCTCTCCTTTGATAAAATCATCCATCCATTTGGGGATTTCGAATGCGACGATCTCGGAGCCTGGTCTCAAGCTTTGAAAATATCTAGCGTGTTCCATGTTGCCAATACTTATATTTAAGGTTGTTCGAGCGATTATGGGATCTTTGTTTGCGTCAATTTTAATGTGGTGGCGGCTTGCCTTCGGAGGAGTTCCCCCTTGTACTCTGAAAACCGTAACAGTGTCACAACCACTCAATCCAAAAGGGTCCGTCCAAGAGGAAGGGTCATGCACGTAGCTGTATATACTCAAGCCACCGCTTAATTTGACGGGGTCTTGGCTCAAGTATTCGCCAGCGCCGGGATCATAGTATCTAAACCTATTGTAATAAAGCCCGGTCTCACTATCTTCATATTGCCCAGGCCAACGGAAGGGACAAAAATCGTTTTCGCCCTTAAGGTTGCGCAATTCTCCCCATATACTGATGTCGGCCGACCAAACTTCTTCACCTTGTTTATCGAAGATTTTAGTCGGTGTGCCGAGATAGTCGGTGACAATGGAATAATATTCATCGCCGACAAGTTTGGCCATGGGGGCAAAGCTGTTTGGTTCAAACAGCCATGTAATGGGTGTTGCTCTCGTGCCTTTATCTATAGGTGGCCCGTTGGGTTTGATAGATTGCAACCTCACTTCACGCTGATCTGCGGCAACTTCGTCGGCGTGAGGGCTTTGCTGTAGCAGTATCTGTGGCACAATTGCTTTTGCTGCTTCCTGCCATTCGTGTAAGGGACTGTTCCCGTCCCACACCCAATGAGTGGCTTTTCCGTTAAAGGTCTTCTTCACGCGGCGGCCAAGTGCATCATAGTCAAAAAGCACTTCTTTGCCGTCGGGTCGGAGGACTTTTTGCAGCATCCCGCTGCCATTCCATCTATAACCCCAGACTTTATTGCCGGGCTCGATTTTGCGTATCAGGTTGCCTTCCACGTCATATTCATATCGCGTAACGCCTTTGTCACTGCGAACAGCCAATAGCTGACCAGCCGGGCCGTATTCCCGATCTTTTTGTTGCACCGTTTTGAAAAGATTCCCCACAGCATCAGGCATTCGCATTTCAAAGCTATTATCACTATAACGAGCAGACACCAAATTACCCACCGGGTCGTGAGCAAAAATAGTTTCTCTGCGTAAATTATCAATGATTTTGAATAGGCGATCATTGACACCCCATAAATAACTTTTCGCGGAATTTTTCTGTTGATCCTGATAGATCTCGTGGTGAATGGGTCTACCGAGTTTGTCTCTAGTCCAGCGGCTGCGAATACCACAAGATAACTCTCTTTCAAGTTCCAACCCTTGGGCATCCCGTTGAAAAACAGCTTCAAAGTACTGGTCGCCGGTAGATATTCTGATGGCATCGCCGCGGTTATTGCGTTTGATGGCTTGGTTCAATCCCAGTGATGATTGAATACTTATACGTGATCCAATTGCATCAAATTTTGAGGCAATCCAATGTTCGCCCTGAACTTCTTTAAGCACGCGCCCGAGAGGATCTCTTTCGAACACTGTTGTGGTCTGCGCATTGGCAGCTCTTATCAGCTCTCCATCTTTCCGATATTCGTAGCTTTCAAAATTACCATCGCTGTGAAAAATTTTTGTGGGTCTGTTCATCACGTCATAATTGAACAAAGAATATCGGCTGCCAGGGCGATTAATTCGTGCGACGCGCCGGCAGGGATCGCGAACGTATTGCCGTACCAATCCGTCGAAACCTGATTCCGTAATAACTTCCCCGTTAGGATCAAGTTCGAACTGATAAATTCGACCGTGTTCATTTATAACGCTGGTCAGTCGTTCTTCTTGATCGTACACAAATTTCACCGTTGTGCCGTTTTGGCTGCGGGAAATCAGGCGACCCATACCCGCGTAACGGAAGTGAACGTCATATTGCTGGTCTTTGGCTTGGACAATATTGTTTGCGGCGTCGTAGTGAAGATAGTGAATGTTGTCATCAGGTTCCTGCACTCGAGTAATCCGTCCTAATTTATCGCGCATAAATTCGCGGCGATTTCCTCGGCTGTCAACGGTGGAAAGTAAATTGCCCAATGCATCACTTTCCCACCACACCTCATTACCATCGGCTTCTGATATGGCGCGAATATTGAAATTCTGATCGTAGTAGAAGTGGAAGGCATTGTTGGCAGCATCAGTGATGCGGGTTAACACAATTCCCTCGTATTCGTAGCGCGTTTGATTATTGAGTGGATCATGAATCGCAATCAACCGATTGTCGGCGTTATAAGAGTAACGCCAAACATTGCCGAGGGGGTCTATAACTTGGGTCAGATTCTGATTTTCGTCGAAGACCAGCCGTTTTGTAGTGCCATCGGGTCTTATCAATTTGGTTGTATTACCAAATTCATCAAATTCAAATCGCGTTTTATTGCCAAGTGGATCAGTTGCACAGGTAATCTGCGCAAATTCGTTGTACTCCGAGTAGCTGATATTTCCTAACGGATCAATGACTTTGTGAGGCAAGATACCATTGTGAAGGTAGCTAGTCACATGGCCATGGGAGTCCTTGACATAAGTAATATTGTTGTGGAGGTCGTAGTGAAGTTGGCGAAGATAGATGTTGTTGTCGCCCCAGGTTTTTATGCAGCGTGCATTATGATCCAGTCCATCATATTCAAAATAAAAATTTAATCCATCGCGGAAGGTTTCTTTAATGAGCAACCGATTGGCGTAGCGGTAGGTCAGAGGTTGTGCTAGAGCATCCTCGACGGATACCAACATACCATCGCGATAATGATGTTCGGCAACGCAGAACCACTCGCTGTCCAGATGAGAGCGAGTCACGTTTGATTCGGGGGCCGGTAGAAAGATTTTGTGAATTTTGTTGTTATCGGTGTAGCTCAGACGGATCAGCCGATTGCCGCTGTCAATAATTTGAACCAAACGAGCTGAGGTGTCGTATTGGAATT
>CAMPIG010000245.1 GCA_946886255.1 uncultured Cellvibrio sp.
TCATAGCACCGCGCGTCATCTTGGCGGCGTCTGCCACGTCCGTCAGGCTGGTTTGTGAGAAGCCTTTATCAAAAAAGACTTTTTCCGCCGCATCCAGTAGTTGGCTGCGGGTTTCCAGTGCATTCTCTTTTGTTTTGCGTGCCATAACATCTTTTCCGGACTTTATTTAACATTCAATAGTGAATGTATATTGGTGGGAGATTTGTACAAAGATGGTGGCAGCTGTCAAGAAATTTTTCGTTAATGACTTTTCAACAGTTAATTTTTGCAAAGAAAAGCGGTTTTAAGTAGTTTTTGACGTTTGGCTGTTGAAACTGAACGGTCATTCAGTTTTAATCGGAAACATACACATATGTATGTATTCCGTTTTCTCAATCCCCACTTATCTCACGGATCATGTTTGGAGAGGTTCACCATGTTGTTACGCAGCAGAAACCTGACGCTTTTGGCTTTGGGACTTCTAGGTATGTTTTTGTCCGCCTGTGACTCAAAAGAGTCGGGTAACGCCGGTGCCGGACAAGGACCCGTTGAAGTAGGGGTAGTGACCATTTCGACTACGGATGTTCCGCTCGTCGCTGATTTGCCGGGCCGAACCACCGCTTTTCGACGGGCGGAAGTGCGCCCGCAGGTGACCGGGATTATCCAGAAACGTTTATTTGAAGAAGGTTCTGAAATCAAAGCCGGTACGCAGTTATATCAAATTGATGAGGCGACCTATCGGGCGGCTCACGCAACTGCGAAAGCGGAGCTGGCGCGAGCGGAGGCCAACCTGCTGGCTGCCGAAGCCCGCGAAAAACGCTACAAGGATCTGGTGGCTGCCAAGGCAATCAGTCAACAGGATTATGATGACGCATTGGCGAGCCTTGGCCAGGCGCGCGCTAACCTGGCAGCCGGTAAGGCTGCTGTAGAAACGGCGGCCATCAATCTGAAATACACCAAAGTGATCGCACCTATCAGCGGGATTATCGGCAAGTCCTCGGTGACAGAAGGCGCGCTGGTTACCGCCGGCCAAGCGGACGTACTGGCAACAATTCAGCAACTCGATCCCATTTATGTCGATGTTTCCCAATCGGTGGACGATCTGTTAGCGCTACGTCGCCAGATGATCAAAGGCAATGTCGCGCGCGTTGAGGAGGCAAAGGTTCGCCTAGTACTGGAAGATGGCTCGGTGTACGAACACGAAGGTGTATTGCAGTTTTCTGAAGTGGGCGTCAATGAAACGACCGGTACCGTTACGCTGCGGGCACTGTTTCCCAATCCTGACCGCCTGTTGCTACCGGGTATGTTTGTGAGAACTGAATTGCAGGAAGGCTTGCGCAACAACGCCATCCTGGTTTCCCTGCGCGGCGTAACACGCGACCGTTCCGGTGGTGCCACCGCGTTGGTGGTGAGCAAAGACGGCACCGTTGAACAACGCCAGTTAAATACCAGCCGTACCGTGGGTGACCAATGGCTGGTTGAAGAAGGCCTGGCTGTGGGTGATCAGGTGATTGTAGAAGGTTTGCAAAAGGTGCGGCCGGGTGCGGCGGTTAAGGCTGTTCCCGCGCAGATAGCTGCCGACAAAACCGAGGAGTAATGCAGTATGGCGAAGTTTTTTATTGATCGCCCGGTCTTTGCCTGGGTTATCTCCATCATCATCATGCTGGCCGGTACGCTCTCTATTGTGAAGCTGCCGGTGGCCCAATATCCCGACATTGCACCACCGGCGGTCAGCATCCGTGCAACCTATCCCGGTGCGTCCGCACAAACCGTGCAGGACACCGTGATTCAAATCATTGAGCAGGGGCTGACCGGTATCGACAATGTGCAATATATGTCGTCCACCAGTGACTCCAGCGGTATTGGTGAAGTAACTTTGACGTTTTTGGCGGGTACTGATCCTGATGTTGCACAAGTGCAGGTGCAAAATAAACTGCAGACCTCCATGCCTTTGTTACCGCAAGAAGTTCAGCAACAAGGTGTGCGGGTGACCAAATCTTCGGCGGGCTTCCTGATGGTTATCGGCTTTGTGTCGGCCGATAACAGCATGGATAAATATGATATCGCCGACTATGTTGCCGCCAATGTGCAAGACCAATTAAGTCGTGTTAATGGTGTCGGGCAAATTACGTTGTTCGGTTCGCAGTACGCGATGCGTATCTGGTTGGATGCCGATAAATTGGCAACATATGGTTTGGTTACCAGCGATATCACTAATGCTATTCGGGCACAGAACGCGCAAATTGCAGCGGGTGAATTAGGTGGTGCGCCTGCGGTTCCCGGCCAGGAAATCAACTCCAGTATCGTGGTGCAAACGCGTCTCTCTACGCCAGAGGAATTTGGCAATATTCTCTTGCGCGTTAATCAGGATGGCTCACAGATTCGCCTGAAAAATGTAGCGCGGGTTGAGTTGGGTGGTGAAAACTATTCCTTTGAAACGGAATACAATGATCAGGCAGCGGCGGGTATGGCAATCACCCTCGCATCGGGTGCTAACGCATTGGATACCGCCAACGCTGTGCGTGAGCGAATTAACGAATTATCAGAATTTTTTCCGCCCAATCTGGAAATTGTCTATCCCTACGATACAACACCTTTTGTAAAGCTTTCGATCAACGCCGTTGTGCATACCCTGATTGAAGCCATCATCCTGGTGTTCTTCGTGATGTATCTCTTCCTGCAAAATTTCCGCGCAACGCTGATTCCTACCATTGCGGTACCGGTGGTATTGCTGGGGACATTTGCGGTCCTGTCCGCATTCGGGTTTTCAATCAATACGCTCACCATGTTTGCGATGGTACTCGCCATCGGCTTGTTGGTAGATGATGCGATTGTGGTGGTGGAAAACGTCGAACGGGTAATGGCGGAGGACGGGCTTTCGCCGCGCGAGGCAACACGAAAATCCATGGGCCAAATTACGGGCGCGCTGGTTGGTATTGCGTTGGTGCTTTCCGCCGTGTTCGTGCCTATGGCTTTTTTTGGTGGCTCAACCGGTGTGATCTATCGCCAATTCTCCATCACGGTTGTGTCCGCCATGATTTTGTCAGTGGTTGTTGCCTTGACGTTAACGCCAGCACTTTGTGCAACGATGTTGAAGCCAATAAGTCACGATCATTACGAAAAAGGTGGCTTCTTCGGTTGGTTCAACCGCAATTTTAATCGCGCAACCAACAAGTATCAGTCCGGCGTGCGCAACATGATTGGTAAGACTGGTCGTTACATGCTCATCTATGGCGTCATCGTCCTGTTGCTTGGCTTTTTGTTTACTCGTTTGCCGACATCGTTTTTACCGGATGAAGATCAAGGCATCATGTTTACGCAAATGACGCTGCCGGTCGGGGCAACAAAAGAACGCTCCATCGGTGTGATGGATCAGATCGAAAAGCATTATCTGGAAAGTGAAAAAGAGACCGTCCGTTCAGTGTTTTCTGTCATCGGGTTCAGCTTCAGCGGTCGTGGCCAGAATAACGGTATTGCATTTGTGGGTATGAAAGATTGGAGCGAACGTGAAGATGACGGGCAGGATGTGCACAGTATCGCCGGTCGCGCCATGGGTGCATTTTCACAGATCAAGGACGCGATGATTTTTCCCTTTGTACCACCCGCAATTACGCAATTGGGCACATCATCCGGTTTCAATTTGCAGCTACAGGATCTGGGTGGTTTAGGACACGATGCCCTGATGGAAGCACGCAATCAGTTTCTCGGGTTGGCTGCACAGGATTCGCGTCTGGTCGGTGTGCGCCCCAATGGCCAGGAAGACAATCCGCAATATAAACTGGATGTAAATCAGGAAAAAGCAGCTGCCTTGGGTGTGTCGATTGCTGATGTGAACAATGTCTTTACCACGGCGTGGGCGCCGAGCTATGTCAACGACTTTATCGATAACGGTCGTGTCAAGCGCGTGTATGTGCAAGGCGACGCGCCGTTCCGAATGGTGCCGGAAGATGTAGGTAACTGGTATGTGCGCAATACGCAAAGCGAGATGGTGCCGTTGTCGGCATTTACGTCCGGACGCTGGATTTTCGGTTCGCCGCGGCTGGAGCGATATAACGGTGTGCCGTCGTTAAATATTTTGGGGCAGGGTGCTCCGGGTATCAGTTCCGGTGATGCCATGCTGGCTGTCGAAGAAATCATGACCAAATTGCCGCAGGGTATTGGTTATCAATGGACGGGCATGTCTTTGCAGGAACGTGAGTCCGGCAACCAGGCGCCTTTGCTTTATGCACTATCTATTCTGGTGGTATTCCTCTGTCTGGCGGCGTTGTATGAGAGTTGGTCGGTACCCTTCGCGGTCATGCTGGTGGTGCCGCTCGGTGTCTTGGGCGCGGTGCTCTTTGCGATGATGCGCGGTTTGTCCAATGATGTTTATTTCCAGGTGGGTTTGTTAACCACCATCGGTCTCGCATCGAAAAATGCGATTCTGATCGTGGAGTTTGCCAAATCGCTTTACGAAGACGGCATGGATTTGATTAAGGCCACTATGGAAGCTGTGCGTATGCGCCTGCGCCCGATCATTATGACGTCCATGGCCTTTATGCTCGGTGTAACGCCGCTGGTGATTAGCACCGGCGCCGGTTCAGGCAGCCAGAATGCGATTGGTACCGGCGTATTCGGCGGCATGTTATCCGGCACTGTGCTGGCTATTTTCTTTGTCCCGGTATTCTTTGTCGTGGTATTCCGTTTGTCTCACCGTTGGTTTGGTAAGGCCGACACTGCACCGGCTGTTACCGATAAAGATTCAGGAGCGCAATTATGATGAAGCGCATCGTAAAGCCGTTGTTGTGTGCGAGCAGTTTACTCGCCTTGGTAGCCTGCAGTATGGCGCCGCATTATGAACTCCCTGATTCACCGATAGCGCTGAATGAGTCAGCACAATCGAAAAAAATAACTGCTGATATCGGTTGGCGAGATTTTTATCGCAATCAACACCTGCAGACATTGATTGAACAGGCGCTGGAAAATAATCGCGATTTGCGCGTGGCGGCGTTAACGGTGGAGCAGGTGCGTGCGCAATACCGCATTCAGCGCGCACAGCTTTTGCCGACGTTGAATGCGACCGGCGGTGGTACACGGCAACGTGTGTCGGAGGCTTTATCGGAAACCGGTGAAAGTTACATTGCTGAGCAATATGCTGCCGGTGTGGGTATCTCCGCTTACGAACTGGATTTGTTCGGTCGTATGCAAAGCTTGAAGAATGCGGCGCTTGAACAATATCTGGCCACAGACGAAGCGCGCAAAAGCACGCAGTTAAGTCTTGTGGCAGAAGTGGCTGACGCCTACTTTACCTGGGTGTCCAACAAGGAACTCTTGTCGTTGACGGAAAACACGTTAAAAGCACGGCAAGATTCTTACGCGATGGTCAAGCGGCGTTATGACTCCGGGTTGGCCTCGGAGCTGGATTTAAGTCAAGCCGCCACTGCGTTACATTCTGCCCGTGTGGATACGGCGCTTTATCAGCGGCAACTGGCCACGAGTTTTACGGCGCTGGAAGTATTAGTGGGTTCTTCGCTGGATGCTGACAATTTGCAGGCCGTCTGGAATGAGGAGGTGATGCTTGCTGATTTACCCGATGCCGTGACTTCTGAGGTCTTGCTGCAGCGACCTGATATCTTGCAGGCGGAATATAATTTGCGCGCCGCTAATGCGAATATTGGTGCAGCGCGCGCGGCATTTTTTCCGCGCATTTCATTGACTGGAAGTTATGGAAATGCGAGCCCTGAGTTGGATAATTTATTCGACAGCGGGACACGGGCCTGGAGTTTTTCACCGCAGATCACCCTGCCGATTTTCGCCTGGGGTGCCAATGCAGCGAACCTGGATGTGGCGAAGTTGCAAAAAGATGTGAACATTGCTGTTTACGAAAAAGCGATCCAAGCCGCCTTCAAGGAAGTGCGTGATAGTCTTCAGTCCCAATCGACTCTGGACGCTCAACTGGAGGCACAGCAAGATCTGGTAACGGCGTCAGCACGCAGTTTTGAACTGGCAGAATTGCGCTACCAGCGCGGTGTGGATTCCTACCTTGAAGTCCTAGATTCTCAGCGCAGCCTGAATACGGCTCAGCAAGCATTGATTACCATGCGGCTGGCGAGGTCACGCAACCAATTGACGCTATACAAAGCACTGGGTGGTGGGTTGCAGGAGCACACGACTGACCCGGAAATCCGCCAGGTCAGTTTTATCCCCTGATCATGTAGTGGAAATATTAACGGTGACGCCTTGCGGTTGTTGATGGCATGGCATCACTGCTCAAATATTTCCTGTCATCAATCATGTTTTTTTGATAAAGCTCAACTAGTATATGAATGAACCTTCATTCACAGCTGCGGGCGTAGCCCCAATTTTTTTACTCGAATTCCTTTACCTGAGTTCTCTATGAATAAACGCGAAGCTATTTTACAAGCCACGTTACACTTGCTGGCCCACAAGGGATTCCACGGTTTTTCTATTAAACAGGTTGCCGATCAGGCGGGTGTAGCGGCGGGGACGGTGTATCTTTATTTTAATGATCGAGAAGATCTTATCCTGCAATTGGACGCTCAGATCATGGAGCAGGTTGCGCAGCATATTTTTGCTGACCATGATCCACGTCGGCCGCTGTTTGATCAATTCCACCAGCTATGCATGAGTTTCTGGCGTTTCTTTAAGCAGAATCCTGAAATTTTGCTTAGCAAGAATCAATTTGATCATCTGCCGCCGGATGTTCTGCGTAATCGCCACGCAGATGCCAAAACAATCTTCTATCCTTTAATAACCTTCTTTGAAAGCGGGCGAGCTGACGCCAGTCTGAAAAACCTTCCCAATGAAGTTTTATTTTCGCTCGCGTTTGAACACTTTTTTGCCCTGGCGCGGAACGCCATGATCGGTTTGATTGATATTGATGACGTGATGCTTGAAAACATTGTCCTGGCCAGTTGGGACGCGATCGCAGCAGTGGAATCCTGAGGGGAATAGCCATGAAGAAATGGATGTTATGGATGTTGGTGGGTGCCGGTTTAATCTTTGGCAGCGTATTCGGTTTTTACGCATTCAAGCAGGTCATGATCGGGAAGTATTTTGCCTCGTTGCCGGTGCCCACCGTGCCGGTCACTGCTGTGCAAGTGAGCGCGAGTGATTGGGTTCCGACGATTGACGGTATTGGTTTTATTGAGCCGGACCGCGGCGTTACGCTCAGCGCTTCCCTGGCGGGTCTGGTAAGTAACGTGTTGTTCGAGTCGGGGCAAGCGGTAAATGAAGGTGACCTGCTGGTTCAACTGGATGCCGATAAAGAACGCGCCGATTTACAGAGCGCCCAGAGTCGTCTCGCATCGGTGAAAAGTGAACGCGATCGG
>CAMPIG010000246.1 GCA_946886255.1 uncultured Cellvibrio sp.
ACGGCAGAATGGCTTGTACTGCTGGCGTTTGTTGTGAGTTGCCGCCACCACCATTGGATTAATTCTACCAAGGTGCGAATACCATTAAGATCTTTGGCTTCTGCCTGCCCGATACCGGGCCATTGTGTGGGCTGTTTTACATTGAGCGTATCCAGTTCAGCCGCTTCCGCCCACTGCAAACGAATAGAGGGCGATATCTTACGCAATTCTTTCAGCAACGAATGCGTGGCCTGGTCCAGTTTGTTACGCTGGGTTTCGGCCAACCCACGCAGCCGGTGTGGCGGCCCGTTCAATAAATCTTCCAGCGATAACAATTGGGTGGCATTGCGTTGGTATTCAACGATGGATGGACTGGGAATAAACACCTTGTGCAACATATCACTCATTAACATCTGGTTTTGATTGCGCAAGCGACCCAGCTTTACCGAGATCATTTTGTTGTCGGCCTGGTGGTTTTGGTTGATGCGATAACCCAGGCGCGCCTGTCGCACACCCAGCATACGTTGCAATTGAGGCCGAGTTGGCAGCAGTGTGTAATGGTTGTGCAGACTCACCCAATCACTCATGGGAATATCCAGCACAGCCTCCATAAATATCTGTAGATCTTCAGGCAGATCAACGTCTTCCAGCGGGTAACCAGGCACCAGGTCATCCAGACTGCCGTGGCGTAGGGGCAAAGGGTTTACCGGACGTAAATTAATCGGTGTTTCGCGGACGCGGGCGTAGAACAAACCTTTGTGATTATTAAGGATACGAGCGCGCTCAGCGTATGATTTTTCAACATCGGCCCAGTTTTCCGCGACCAGCAGGCGCGCTACTTGATAATCTCCTTCGCTGCGGATTCGTTGTCGGTTGAGATTAGCGAGCGTCTGATGGTGTTGGGGAATTTCGGTTTCTACTTTACCCAAAGCGGTGCGTTTTTCCACCAGGATTTTTTGTTGGAATTTGTGCAAGCTGACCAGTTCGCGACGCAGCCGCTCTATCAGCAGAATATCTTGGCGGATGATCTTCCCTGTTGAAAATAAAGCAGGGTGATAAAGAGTTTTTTTCCCCTCCTCGGGCGCTGGCAGATCTTCTTCAGGTTTATCAAGGGAAGTTAAGGTATCAAACCTACTCCATCCTTTACCTGTCATTCCTCCAGCGCGTTTTACAAATTCATAGTTTTCGAAATTGTGTTCTTTGTAAATCCAATGATTTTTGATCTCATCGAGATATCGTTTGACGCGCCCTACCAAAAAATTCTCATTGGTTCTATCGAACTCTACCCGGAGATCAGTGATTTCATCTTTTGCATTAAAAAAAGCAATATCAGCAAAATCAATATGGGCGATGGTCCCAAATTTTTTACTTGGCTTCTCAAAAACCTCTCCCTCATAAAGTCTGTCTGTATAGGGCTGCCTGCTATTTATGAGCCCGATATAATCATTAAGATTCGTTTTGTTAACAAACTGGTAGTTCTGCTCCTTCTGGATTATTTCTTTAGAAACTATCATTGTGGTGGACTCAGTCTGCTCCTTGATTGCACCAAGCAGTATATTGTTTTTTCTCTTTATTGCCATGACACCCCTCCTACTGAGGTTTAGGCTCGCTATCTTTCACAATAGATTGATAATTAACACTATCACTCCAACGCATAAGATTAAGACCGCTACCATCACCGATAACACCGCTGGCAAGTCCGGCAAAGGAGACAGTAATCGAATCCAGTTGTTGACGCTGGAGCAGCAGGAAGTCGCTGACTTCATCAATTAGTTCCGCGCTCCGGCTCAGAAAACCTTCAATGGTTTGTATTTCATAGAGCAAGTTTTCCCGCTGCCGGTAAAGGCCATCATTAACGTCTTGTTGTACGGGGAATTCCGGCTCCGGCGACGAGGAGAAAAGCTCGTCCCAGTTTTCATCGGATAATCGCGCACTGATAGCGCTGTAGGGACGCGGCAAGGTTTCCGATTCTTGCATCTGCAAACGTCGCTGGGATACCAGTTCTGAAAAATAACTGAAAGTAGCTTGCGGAGCCGGTTGACTGACAGGTAAGCCGGCGAGTTTGCGCTCTTGATCCTCTAAATCAAAATAATCGTTAACGGGGCCGGCAACTTTGTAAATCTGTTTAAGCACCGATACCTTATCTTCTTCGGTAAAATCGCTCGGGGTCTGGGTGATGTTTCCATACAACAAAAAATACTCAATAGCCCAGGCGTTGTAATCGGAGGCCGCTTGTACATAGCGCTCGTGCAGCTCACCGAGCAGTGCCATATCAATATCCGGCAGGTCCAGCAAATCAGCGCGGTAATCATCTGGCTCCACAGCGACCATGATGCGGATACGGTCCTGTTGGTTGTGCACCAGATCAACCACACCGCGATGTAATTCATGCTGGATAACACCCTCGACACTGTTAGCCGGCACCGCAACCAATTCCATTTGTAAATCGCGGGGATCGAAATGTAAAACCGGTCGCTGCCAGAGATTGCTGTCGTCTTCACTTTCACGACCGGCGATATCGGTGATTAAACCACGCGGAAAAGGACCGGCAGCAGGCAGATAGTCAACGCCGATAATAGTGGCCAGGTCTTCCAGTGTTTCCCCGTCCGCATGCTCATGACGCAGTTGGCTTTGCAAAAACTGCCAGTAACTCAAGATGTTCTGGTAAACATTATCCCCTTCTGCATCGAAGCGCCCTACCCGCTCTTCCACCCATTGCAACTGGTCGTCGACAATCTTGAGCAGGCAGACAGGCACCGCACCGGTGTCAGGATCAAAAGGCGATTCGGACAGCGACCGCACCAATACGCGCATGGCCGCGCGATTTTTTTCCATGGCCATCCAGGATGCTGCCTTGGATATAAAATGTAAATCCAGGGTTGCAAAGGTTTCCAAACGGCTGTCGCGCAACGGATTGGGTTCGGTGCGTGAACAGGGATCAGCACCTTCGCTCTCATCGAGCAGCGCAACCTGGCGTTTTACAGTCAGGAAATAATATCCCTCGACCGGCACAGCTTCTTGATCTTCAGGCGTAATACGATTTTTGTATTCATCAATCAGCGAATTCCAGTCGAGACGAATGGGAAAATTAACGTGCACGGCGCGACCATCACCACCGACCCCAAGGCCGGGGCGAACGTTGATATCAATACTCTCGTCAGTCTCGGTGATGCTCACATCAAGGCCATAGACGATGCCCGGCGGTGCACTGCGCAGTAAATCCTCGCAACGTTCGTCGACGTATTGCTGCATCAGATCAAATTCCTGCTCCGACAGATAACGCCCGGCAAAATAATGCAGACGACGGGTATTGTTATCGGCGATGATGTTATGCAACTGCAAGCGCTTGGTTTCCATAATGCACTCCAACGACAAAAGCTATTCTGATTCGGCCAGTTTCTTCCACTGGTCAATAATCTTTTCATCCAACTTGAATTGCTCGCCGGTCTTCGCCATCAATTGCGGCAAGCTGGTATCGGGATTTTTCTCGAATAAAGTCAATAAATCAGGCAATTGTTTTTGGTTCGCCACACTGGCAAGCGTTGGCCAGTTCAATGCATCGTAGCGCGCAGGCATCACCAACAGGGCATCAACAATCACTGCCAGGGTTCGTGGGCTATCCGCAAAATTTTCGTGGAGTTCCTGCGCCGCTTTTCTGGCTGTATCGTCGTTCACGGGGCGGCGTTTAAGGATCTCTTCAATGGACATTGGTTGGCCGCCATTACCGGATTCCAATTCCTTGATCCGTTGTTCGGCTTCTGCCAGTTTCTTTTCAAGAACATCCTGTTCGTCCAGGATTTTTTTATTTTCTTCTTCCAGCTCGCTGATTCTTTCACGCAGACCGGCCGTTTGATCGTCGCCGCTTTCCGCTGCCTCCAGGGCTTCTTCAAGCTCCTCAATCTGTTCGTTAAGATCGTCGATCAGGGCCTTGGCTTCGTCGAGGCGTTCATCCGGCGTTCGATTCAGTTCCAGCAGCAGGGCTTCATTGTCCTCCTCCAATTCATCGATACGTGCTTCCAGTTCCTCCACATCCTGCGGTAATTCAACATTAATATCGGGTAAGTCTTCGTAGCGTCCCGCCGCCAGAACGATAGCGCTGACCTGTGTCTCTGCGACGCGCGTTGGCCGTCGTACATAAAAAATATTCTTGTCGCCGGCCCAGAGCGCATTCCAGATTGCCGAATCAGTATTTTCCTCGTGCGTACTTTCTCCGTACGCGCGCAAGGCATAATCGTCCAGATGGGGTGGGTGTAAAAATTCAGGCTCACTTTCACTTTCCGACAGTGCCCGCGTATGCTGGAGTTGCCGCGCCCGCAAAGAGAATTCATGATCGCTAAGTGGTACCAGGATGACGATATCCACGTCGGTATCTTTTTGCAGGTCTATCGGTTCCAGTGCTTTACTTTGTTCAACAATGGCATTGATGTCGTCGAGTCGGGCGGGCGCAATGCTGACTTCAAAACCTTCAGGAAAGTAACCCTGATAACCATTGACGGGATCGACACAACGTTTGGGGATTGAGCCAAAAGGCGGCATCAAATCAAAATAATGCGCAGCGGGAAAAGGATCTTCGCGAGTGCTTTGCTGGCGCAGCTTTAATACATCCTGCAAAAGTTCCTCGTAGTGGTAGAACAAATCCATTTGCAGGTTGTAGCGCGACTGGGCCGGGCGATGTTGACGACGCAACAGGCCGCGATCCAGCCATTGTGGCTTTCCGTTCTCTATCGCCAGCAATCCCAAGGCTATGCCATTCTCGGACAACTCCAGCGGTTGGGTGCGCTGCGTCATAATAAAATCCCGCACCAATGCCGCACGCGATACCACCGAACTGTGCAAACGCTGGCCCGAAGATTTGGTTGAATAAACGTAGCGCGTTGGCAATGCCTGCAAGGTCAGGACCACGCCTTCAGCGTAAAAATTAAAATGAAAACCGCGTTCCGCCTCCAGGTCGCGTGGATAAATTTCAGCGCTGCCCTCACCCTTCTCCGCATACTCCAACACCACGGCATATAACCCTCGCTCCAGATAACGGAAGCCAGGATTTAGCTCGGCCATTTTTGCCGGATCGTAAAGATTGATTTCAAGGGTCTCTTTTTCCAGTTCCAGGATTCGGCCTGAAGGTGCTATCGCTAGCCCTGGTGTAACGAGTAGCGCTCCTTCGTCGGTCAGCTGTACATCCAGACCCCGGACAATACCCTGCCCTATGACCCGGCCAGCTTCGCGCAGACGTTCATCCAGATAAAATTGATCGCGAATCAAATCCGAGGCTTTCAGTAAGCGGCCATCGTAATAATTCGTGCGCGATAGCTTGGGATCGATGCTGGAAATATTGCGCGCTTTATCTTCAGCCAGCGCAAAATTTACCGGATTAAAGGGGCTTTGAAAAAAACTCATGACGTAGGCTCCTGTCTGCTCAACCACGCCAGCTGATTTGCCGTGCTGACGAAAGGACGCACAAGGTTGTTAACGGTAATGCGTGCGGGATCGATATCGGGCCGTAAATCGGCAGTCAGTGGAACCCGCACCTGGGCGAGCAAGGTCCGCGACAAATCCTCGATGTCGCCATCGATTTCGAGCGCGCGATTGGATGCTGGAACGGCGTAGATCAAACGGCTTTTATCGGCATAAAATTTTTCTTCCACTTCGCCGGCTGCTTCCTTAAATGCGGTTTCCGTTGGTGTAAGGTCCGTTTCCGGATCAACCGTTTCCAGATTCAGGCCTCGCCAGGGATTTTCGGTAACAGAAGGTGTAGGCCCGGGAATAATTTCCAGGAGCATGCTATCGCGCGCGCGGCTGGGTTGTACCGGATCAGTTCCTGCGTTGATCTTGCGTGCCAGCACGGGTTGCAAACCGGTTGCGCAAGCGTGGTAGCGCATGGTGATCAACAAACTCAGGACGGTATCGCCTTCGATAAAACCATCACTCAATAATTGATTGCCGTCGGGTTGTTCAAGTTGTGCGTTAAGCCAATCGCGCAGGTTGACGCAATAGGGCTCAAAGCTCATGACTTCGCGCCCCAACCCATCAATGCCAATACCGGGGCTAACAATCAGACGCACACTGATATTGCCCGGCTCTTCATTGGGCTCTGGCGGTTCTTCCGGTTCGGTACCCTCTGGTGGGTCCAGCTTAACCGCAAAACCCACCAGGGTTCCCGCACCATGAAACCAATAATTATGGCGATTGATACGCAAGCGATGGTATGCCTGCTCGGCACGCGTGGCATCGATGCCTAACAACATACCCGCTTCAAAATTCACGCGCTCCAGCGGTGTGTGAAAGTCGGCATCCTGTTGCAGGTGTTCTTCAAGTGTGAATTGACTCATCGTTGATCTCCATAAAAACCTCGGTCGCCATACAACAGATCGGCAGGCGACAAGGCCGCGTGATTACGCATGATGCCTTCGCGCCCCAACCAGGTGTCATCCAGAATAACTTCACGCCAGGGAACGGCATGTTGCAAATAAGTATCAATACCCAGCAAAGGCGATAAACCCAACACAAACGGCAGATCGCTTTCGATAATTTTCCACTCCATATGCGCGGGAATTTGCTGTACCAGAAATTGTTCGATCATCTTGCGTTGTGGCTGTGCATCACCGTGCAGAACAATTGAAAGCCGATAGGCATAGCGATCAAAAAATGCCACTACTTCTTCTCTTTGCGCCGAGGTTTCTGCCAATTCCGGCGCAAACAGCGCAAGAAATTCCTGTGAGGTTTCATCGGTCAGGATCAGCGATTCACCGACGATACTGTTACCGCTTTGGCCGGTGCCCAACGTTAAGGGATGACCGTTATCATCCAGATCGATGCCGATGATTGTCGCCAGGGTGCGCCGCAGGCGATAATTTTCCACCGGTATAACCTGGCCGCGACTAACCGCACCGTCAGTCGCAACATCCAGCGCGAGGCACAAGCCCGCATAGGTTCCTTTTATTTGTTGCAGATAACCTTCCACATCCAACCAGCGACGTTTGCGTGCTGTCGGCCAGCTTGCGGGCATGGTTGAACCGATAGTGGAACCCAGACGCATCAAACGACGCTCCGGTGTAGTGGCCGGATACAACCAGCATTCGGCATTGACAATGGTTTCTTCTACCGGCGTCATCAAACCTTCAAAACTGGCCAACACGCGTTCGCGCACATCGGCACCGTTTGCTGCGCCTGTGTCGGTAGTGTCAATATTTTCCTGTTGATGAAAATGTTCCGGCAGGTAATGGGCTTGCCAGGAAAAA
>CAMPIG010000247.1 GCA_946886255.1 uncultured Cellvibrio sp.
CTGCTAATCCTGGATGGTGTGACCGATCCGCATAATCTCGGCGCGTGCATGCGTACCGCAGAAGCCGCTGGCGTCCATGCGGTTATTGCGCCCAAGGACAAGTCCGCCGGATTGAATCCGGTCGCGCGCAAGGTCGCTTGCGGTGCGGCAGAAGTCCTGCCTTTTGTTCCGGTAACCAATCTCGCCCGCACCCTGAAAAAACTGCAGGAAGCCGGTGTGTGGTTATTCGGTGCAGCCGGCGAAGCAGACCTGTCGGTTTACCAGTCTAACCTGACCGGTCCTATTGGTATTTTAATGGGTGCGGAAGGCGATGGTTTGCGACGCCTGACCCAGGAAACCTGCGACCATTTGATGAACATTCCCATGGCGGGGACGGTCAGCAGCTTGAACGTATCGGTCGCGACCGGCGTTTGTTTATTTGAGGCAGTGCGTCAACGTCAACTGAAGTTCTAATGTAATAAGGAGGCCTATGCGTAAACAGATTATCGCCTTGAGTGTGTTACTCGGTTTGGTTACGGGTTGTGCGCCGGAAGTCGGCAGCCCCGAATGGTGTAAAAAAATGAAAACCAAACCCAATGGCGAATGGACCATGAACGAAGCCAAGGATTACGCTAGCCACTGCCTGTTCAAGTAACCGCAATTCCCCTTTTACATCGATCCTGTAGGTCGGATTAGCGCAGCGTAATCCGACAAACCACCCTTTGTAACCTCAACAACATGTCGGATTACGCCGCGGTGCGACTAATTCGACCTATGGTACTCAACGCCGTCTCTCCTCTACCGTTACTCTGGAACAAGTTTTGCCTCGCACTTTTTATTAACATCCGAGGCACAGGCCATGAAATCCGCACAAGACTTTCTGTTAGCCGCCAAGCATTGCGAGATTGAAGCGCTTGAGCAGCTGCGCACCACCTGTGAGTTGGTTACCGGGTTGAGTGAGTTGATCCACAGTTTGCAGCGGGAGCGCGGTGCATCCAACGTCTATCTTGGTTCGGCCGGGGTGCGTTTCAGCCAGGTGTTGCAGCATCAGGTGAGCGAATCTTCCCGTGCGGAAAAGACGTTGCGCAACCAGTTTTCCCGTCTCGATCAACACGCCGGTAGCGTTCGCTTATTCAGCCGCATTGCATCCGTGTTGCACGGTTTTGAGACACTCCCACGCTTGCGTGAACGGATTCGGGCCGTCCAATTGTCACCCCGTGAAGCAACCACCGCCTTTAGCCGCTTGATAGCCGGTTTGCTCGCTATTGTATTTGAAGCCGCCGATACCGCCGCTGATCCTGAGGTCACCAGCCTGTTGGTTGCCATGTTTAACTTTATGCAAGGAAAGGAACTATCCGGACAGGAACGGGCCGCCGGTGCGATGGGGTTCACGGCGGGATTTTTCACGCAGGAGGAGCAGCAGCGCATGGTGTACCTGCTGGATGCCCAGGAGCGTTGCTTCGATATTTTTACCCAATTTGCGCCGGCCAAGGCGCTTATCGCCTGGCGTCAACTGACGGATTCGCGCTTGTGTGCGGAGCTTAAAGCCCTGCGCCAGGTGGGCCGTAAAGCCAATGAAGTCCAGCCGGTGCCCTCGGAGCTGGGCGAGCTCTGGTTTGAATTGACGACGCAGCGAATTGATGAAATGAAGTTGATTGAGAATCAATTGGCCGATGCGTTGGTGCAGCTTTCTGCGTACAAGATCGTCGAGGCCCGCGCGGATTTGCATAGCCACAAAGATTTTCTTGCTGCTTTTAATGAAGCCGAAACGCCGCCGTTAGTTCCTATGGCGGTACTGTTGGATTCATCCATGATGGGATTCGGTGTCGTTGCACATTCGCAGAAACTGAGCGTGGAAGACATGAGTCCTCAGCTCAGTCACTCGCTCTTTGATCTTGTACAGGCGCAGGCGCAGCGCCTGCAATCGGTGAGTGATGAGTTGTTGACAGCGAAGCGGGCATTGCATGAGCGTAAACAGATTGAACGTGCGAAAGGCATATTAATGATGCATCGCGGGCTAACGGAAGAGCAGGCTTATAAAATGTTGCGCCAATCGGCTATGGACCAGAGTCGCCGTATGGCGGATGTGTCTGAAGCTATTCTGAATGTGGCGGATCTGCTACAGGAAAAACGTCATGTTAACACTCCAATTATTTAGTTTATTGTGCGCGTAACCTGTGCAAATTTTCTGTTTTTTGCGCACTGCTGGTGCATCTGTAAGACCAAAGGCTATCTTGATATTACTCTTTAACTAATTGTTTTTAAATGATTTATTTGGTTTTAAAAAACTTGGTATGCATTCTGCAATATTCAATTCAAGGATTCGGAAATTCTGAAAGTCAGCAGAATTAAACGAATCAAAAGCGGCTAAGTCGATGATGACCTGGCGCTGGTTTTATCTAAGAGTCAACGGGCAACGGTGCCACATACGTTAATTGCTTGCGCGGTAATTAACTTTGTGTGGCACCGTTTTTTTTCGCTTAAATTTGGCATCAGGGGCAGGCGTAATGGAAAAAAAATCTTCCACAGTGATCGGCGGCAATGACTTAACCAAGCGTCGTAAGTTTTTAAAACATAGCCTGACCGCGATTGGTGGTGCAGCGGTATTAAGTGGTTTGCCTAAAGGACTCAGCAGCCTTGCCTGGGCCGCAGGCGGCAGCCTGGAAACCACCACCGCAAAATTGGGTTTTATTGCACTCACCGATGCCGCCCCCTTATTTGTCGCCGAAGAAAAAGGTTTCTTTAAAAAATATGGCATGACCGATGTGCAGGTCATCAAACAATCTTCCTGGGGCACCACGCGCGACAACCTGGTTCTCGGCTCGCAAAATAATGGCATCGACGGAGCGCACATTTTATCGCCCATGCCTTATCTGATTTCAGCGGGCGTCGTAACGCCGAACAATATTCCTACGCCCATGTATATCCTCGCACGCTTGAATCTGGGTGGCCAATGTATCTCGGTCGGTAAAGAATATGCCGACTTAAAACTGGGCACAGATGCAACGCCGTTTAAAGCAGCCCTGGAAAGGAAAAAAGCCAGTGGCAAACCGGTGAATGCCGCGATGACATTTCCCGGCGGCACACACGATTTATGGATTCGTTACTGGTTGGCGGCGGGCGGTATTGATCCCACTAAAGATATTTCCACGATTGTTGTTCCGCCAGCACAAATGGTTGCCAATATGAAAGTCGGCAGCATGGATACTTTCTGTGTGTGCGAGCCCTGGAACGAGCAATTAATCAACCAGAAAATTGGCTACACCGCCAATACCACCAGCGAACTGTGGAGCAATCACCCCGAAAAAGCCTTCGCCATGCGCGCGGATTATGTTGATAAAAATCCTAACTCAACCAAAGCTTTATTGATGGCCGTGATGGAAGCGCAGATGTGGTGTGAAAAAGCCGAGAACAAGGAAGAGATGGCGAAGATCTGCTCCGGCCGTAAATGGATCAACGCGCCCTACAAAGACATCATTGAGCGTATGAAAGGTACGTTTGATTATGGTAATGGCAAAGTAGTGGAGAACAGTCCATTCCAGATGCGTTACTGGAAAGACTTTGCTTCATACCCCTTCCGCAGCCATGACCTGTGGTTCCTGACCGAAAATATGCGCTGGGGTTATTTCCCCGCGTCCACCGATACCAAAGCCCTGATTGAAAAAGTGAACCGCGAAGATATGTGGCGCGATGCAGCGGCAACACTAAACGTGCCGGCCAATGAAATTCCCACATTAACGTCTCGTGGTATTGAAAAGTTCTTTGATGGCAAAGTCTTTGATCCGGAAAATCCAAAAGCTTATCTGGATAGTCTGGCAATCAAATACATGAGCTGAAGTTGAATTGCCGGTGACAAGCGGAGGTGATTTATGAATTCCAGAGCCACTATTGATAATGCGTCGGCTATGCCGCTGGCTGTAAATAAAAACAATGCCGGGATGATAAAAAAATCCTTGTCGAAGACGGCGGGGAAATGGAAGGATTTTTTCCTTTCACGATTTTTGCCGCCGCTTATTGTGATGACGATCCTCGTAGCGATCTGGGAAATAACCTGTTCCGGACCGGAAGCGTCCTTACCTTCAGCATCGGCGATGGTTGAGCAAAGTTGGGAGTTGATTGTTCACCCGTTCTACGACAATGGCGGTAACGACGTCGGTATGGCCTGGCAAATTCTCGCCAGCCTGGAGCGCGTCGCTTACGGTTATTTATTGGCGGTGATAGCCGGAGTCAGCCTCGGTGTTCTGGTGGGCCAATCAACCTGGGCGATGCGCGGACTGGACCCGGTTTTTCAGGTGTTGCGTACTGTTCCTCCACTGGCTTGGTTGCCACTGTCTTTAGCAGGTTTCCAGGATAGTCACCCCTCGGCAATCTTCGTCATTTTTATTACGGCGATTTGGCCCGTTATCATCAACACCTCGGTGGGCGTGCGCAATATTCCGGAAGATTATCGCAATGTCGCACGCGTGATTCGCTTAAATGGTTTTGAATATTTCCGTCAGGTGATGTTGCCCTCAGCCGCGCCTTATATCTTTTCCGGATTGCGGATCGGTGTCGGTTTATCCTGGCTGGCTATCGTGGCAGCGGAGATGTTGATCGGCGGTGTGGGCATTGGATTCTTTATCTGGGATGCGTGGAATTCCTCACTGATCAGCGACATTATCCTGGCATTGATTTATGTCGGTATCGTCGGTTTTATCCTGGATCGTATGGTGGCGTTTATCGGTAACCGTGTTACGCGCGGTACATCGGCCAGCTAACGAACACGCACCAGGCACAGCACAGTAGAGGGCTTGATCATGGGTGCCAGTTATCTGCAAATTGAACAGGTCGCGATGGATTTTACGCGCGGCGATCTCACCAGCCACGTGTTGCAAAATGTGAATTTAAAAGTGGAGCGCGGTGAGTACATTTCCATCATTGGCCACTCCGGTTGCGGCAAATCCACAGTACTCAATATTGTGGCGGGCTTGTTGCGCGCGACCTCGGGTGTGGTGATTCTCGATGGTAAAGAAGTCAATGATCCCGGTCCGGATCGCAGTCTGGTTTTCCAGAATCACTCACTCTTGCCTTGGCTGACGGTTTACGAAAACGTGGCGATTGCGGTGAATAAAATCTTCAAGCGCAGCAAATCAGCGGCAGAGCGTCATCAATGGATTGTGAAAAATCTGGAGATGGTCAACATGGGGCATGCGTTGAATAAACGGCCGGCGGAAATTTCCGGCGGTATGAAGCAGCGCGTGGGCATTGCGCGTGCTTTAGCGATGGAGCCGAAAGTATTGTTGCTGGATGAACCCTTCGGTGCGCTTGATGCATTAACGCGCGCGCGCCTGCAGGATGAAGTCATGCGGATCCAATCAGAATTAAAAAATACCGTGCTGATGATTACCCACGATGTTGATGAGGCTGTGTTGCTGTCGGACCGCATCGTCATGATGACTAATGGGCCGTCCGCTACCATTGGTGAAATTCTGGATATCAATCTGCCAAGGCCTCGCAATCGTATTGCCCTGGCGGATGACCCCACTTACAACCACTACCGCCATCAAGTCCTCAGCTTCCTCTATGAAAAGCAACGTAAGGTGGATGTGGCGGCGATTGCCTGATGATCTGCCAAATACATCGCGATTTTTTACCGATGAAATTGCCACTCTCTCGCTCACATGTTATACAGACAGCTCAATTTCGCAGCACCGTTATCGGTCATATCTCTCCTGTGTCCGAGTTCGGTATGCGTAGGCAAGCAGGATATCTCTCACAACTTTTTTGGGTGGACGATGGAACGGTCAGCCTCGTCGGGTATTCCTTTGTCTTCGCTGATTGGCACAGCGATTGAGCGGGCCGGTTACATCAACTGAGCACCACAAAAATACTGCCAAATCAGGAGAGCATGATAGATCGTCAAGGTGGCGCGGCCCGAGTTGATTGGGCTGGTGCTTTTTTGCGTGGGCGTTTTACGCCTGTTTATCATGAGGCTAAAAAATAATGAAAAATCCAATCGTGCTATGGCTCGCTGTTTGTGCGAGCGTGTTCTCGGTCAATAGCTTTGCCGTCAATTGTTCTAATCTGCCTGTCTGGTCCAGTTCCGGTATTTATAACGGTGGCACCCAGGTTCAACATCTCGCCAATGCCTATGAGGCCAACTGGTGGACCCAGGGACAAAATCCCGCGAACCATTCCGGCCAATGGCAGGAATGGGACTTATTAGGTAATTGTGACGGCGCCACTTCATCCAGTTCCATTCCTGCGTCATCCAGTAGCGTTTCATCCAGTGTTTTATCCGTCATTTCCAGCAGTGCCAGCTCGGTGGCCAGCAGTAGCTCCTCCGTCGTGGGTGGCAATTGCGCTTCGCCGCAGTATGCGGATGGCACGAGTTATTCCGCCAATCAATTGGTGCAAAACGCAGGCAGTGAGTATCGCTGCATGGTGCCTGGCTGGTGTTCATCGACGGCGGGCTGGGCATATGCGCCGGGCACCGGCATGCATTGGGATGATGCCTGGGACTTGGTACGCAGCTGCGGCGCGACTCCCAGCTCCAGTAGTGTGGCCTCCTCATCAACCACCAGCAGCTCGGTGAGCAGTGTCACCAGTTCTTCATCTTCCTCTATTCCCGGTGGCGTTCGAGCCCCAGGCGACAGCAGCCCCTTACCGCGCCATGCGTTGGTTGGCTATTGGCACAACTTCAATAACGGCAGTGGTGTGATCCGAATCGCTGATGTCGACGACATCTGGGATGTGATTGTCGTGGCGTTTGTGGATGATGCCGGAAACGGTAACGTGGCGTTCAATCTTGATCCGGCGCTGAATAAAGCCCAGTTTATTGCCGATATCGCAGCCAAGCGTGCAGAGGGCAAGATCGTCGTCTTATCCTATGGCGGTGAAAAAGGTACGGTTACGCTGAATAACGCCACTAACCTCGCTAACTTCGTCAACAGCACGGCGGCCATCATTAATGAGTACGGCTTCGACGGTGTGGATATTGATCTGGAGAGTGGTGCGGGTGTGCTGCATGGCGCACCGGTAATTCAGAACATGGTGTCGGCAATCAAACAATTGCACAGTCGTTTCCCCAATCTATATGTATCCATGGCTCCTGAACATCCTTATGTACAAGGTGGTTATGTGGCTTATTCCAGTATCTGGGGGGCTTATCTGCCGATGATTGACCAGCTGCGCAATGAACTGGATCTGTTGCATGTGCAGCTATACAACAACGGCGGTTTGGC
>CAMPIG010000248.1 GCA_946886255.1 uncultured Cellvibrio sp.
GATTAAACAAGCGGCAGATTATTTGAACAATGTGATTTCTGACATCCTCGCCCTGCCCGTTCTGGATAACGGTGAATGGGAGTTGGATGATGCGCTGGATATTCAGGTTCTACTCGAAACCCTGCTGGAAAATTACCATCAGGACGCCGAAGATAAGCACATTGATCTGAAGTTGAACTCCACCGTCGACGAGGCCCTGGTACAAACCCACGGCAACATGTTGATTGGTGTATTTGAGAATATTCTGCGCAACGCGCTGCATTACACACCCCAGGGCGGCAATATCACCCTGGATTTGCACTATCTGGACAGCGACCAGGAATATATTGTCCACATCTGCGATAGCGGGCCCGGTGTACCAGAGAATGCTCTGGAGGATATCTTCGAGCCATTCTTCCGCACAGACCAGGCCAGGGATCGCGAAAGCGGTGGCTATGGTTTAGGGCTCGCGATTGCCCAGCGAACCGTTGCTTTGCACAAAGGCAAGATCAGCGCCCGCAATCTTATCGATGGCGGCTTGTGTGTCAGCGTGCAAATCCCCGCTGAGAAAAAAATATAGTCACCGAAGCCAGTAGCCAAACTTTTGACGAGCGGCAAATTCTTGCCGCCCCATCATGATTTATCCGCCACAATCCCGCCGTGATTGCCTCACAAATAAAATGAAAATTGCCTTTTAATCGATTGATTTTAATAGCATTTCTCTAGCCATAACGAAGCTGGCATACTTTTCGCTCACAACTCAATAAGCACAGCCAGATCATTGGCAGCACCTGCATATAGCATTCCCCCAGGTATTTTTTAAGCGGGTCGCTTGAGCAGCAACAAGAGTTGAATAACAGGTAAAAGAATATGCGGGATATGACCATGGTGAAAAACGCGCAGAGCGAAACTGCTCAGGGCGAATATTCTGCTGCCCCATCCGCAATACCTCACCTTACCCCGCCGGAGCTGCTTGAAGCGCGCAACAAACTTATGCAAGGACTCCAAATCAGTCAGGACCCGCACGAAATTGTTGCCGTGTTTTTTTCTCACATGGAAAACATCCTCGGTGTACAAGGGCTGCGTTATCATTTCAGCGATGATGAAACGCTGAAGCTCGGTCGCGAAGCTATTCATCATTGCGATTATCGATTAAATGTCGCGGACACCTATCTGGGTGAGCTTGTCCTCAGCCGTAGCAAACGTTTTGTAGAGCAGGAGCTTGCGTTACTCGAGAGCTTGCTGGCTCACCTGGTGTATCCCCTGCGTAACGCACTTCGTTATCAGGACGCCATTGCTCTAGCTCTGCAAGACCCGCTGACCGGGCTGGGAAATCGCACTGCATTGGATAAAGCCTTGCGCCAGGAACTGCAACTGGCTGAGCGCTATGATCAGGATCTGTCGTTACTGATGATTGATATCGATCATTTCAAATCGATCAACGACAAACACGGCCACAGTCGCGGCGACCAAGTCCTGCGCGAAGTTGCGAGGAGAATTCAAACCGTATGTCGCGAATCAGACATCACCTTTCGTTACGGCGGCGAAGAATTTGTTGTATTACTGAGGAAAACTGGCGCCAGCGGTGCATTGATTATTGCGGAAAGATTGCGGCGTGAAATTGCCAAATTGCGCTTCGGTGACAATAGAGACAGCTTTGCCACAACCGTGAGTATTGGTGTGGGAAGCCGCGGGTGCGATAAAGAAAAAATCGATGCGATATTTGAGCGGGCAGACAAAGCACTTTATTACGCTAAAGCCAACGGTCGCAATTGCATCATGAATTTGCAGGCGGCGAGCTGATTAAATCAGCCGCCCAACCTTCAAAATATAAAAGCATCCAATCAGACCCGAGCTAGCCGATAAAAATTACTCAGGCTGTTTTTTACGGGGAGGAACAACCGGCCGGCGCGGTGCCGAAGCCGCCCGTAAGCGTTTTTCATGGCGCTGCAGTTTAATAGCCTCGTCGCGCGTCGGGGGAGTGGGCTTTCCCAAACTACCTTTATCAAAACCTGCCGTAAGGCACAGGTCGTAAATTTCCTTGTCGGTTAACTCCATCCACTGCCCGACGCGTACATGGGAAGGAATAAAGATGTTTCCGTAACGTACGCGCTTGAGTCGACTGACTTTAACACCCTGGGATTCCCACAAACGCCGCACTTCACGATTGCGTCCTTCCATCACCACACAATAGAACCAGCGATTGCGCGATTCGCCCGCACCCTCAACGATATCGGTAAAACGTGCAACCCCATCTTCCAGTAACACGCCTTCCAATAAACGCTCTTTCATCTCGTCATCCACCGTTCCCTGAATGCGCACCAGGTATTCACGGTCGATCACCGATGAAGGGTGCATCAGCTTATTAGCCAATTCACCGTCGTTGGTAAACAGCAGTAAACCGCTGGTATTGAAGTCGAGTCGCCCTACTGAAATCCAGCGCTCACCTTTAATCGGTGGCAGGCTGTCGTAAACCGTGCGGCGCCCTTCCGGATCTGAGCGCGAGCAAATCTCGCCTTCCGGTTTGTTGTAGAGAATGACGCGACGGCGGGACACTTCAGTTCGGGTGGCAACCCGCTGGCCGTTAACAAAAATCTTGTCGGCGGGGGTGACCCGATCACCCAGCTTGGCAATCTGGTCATTCACCTTGACCGCCCCGCCCTCAATTGCACGTTCCATCTCGCGCCGCGAGCCCAGTCCTGCGCGAGCTAATACTTTCTGGAGTTTCTCGTCGCCGGCCGCCACTTCACCGGCAGATCCATGATCAACAGGCACGGCCTTATCCGTTGAACGAGATTTTCCAGATTTTGTTTTATCGGCCCCAATCGGCAATTGGGGCCGTGTTTTCCTGGTGTTTACGGGTCGATCAGACGCCGCCGGTTTACCTGATTTGCGCGGCTTGTCGGATGGATCTTGATGGGGATTTTTTACCATAGGCTAGTGCAACAAGATTAGTCGTTGCGAGGCTCCTCGTCCTCATTCGCGGCATCTGCCGCAGGGTTGGTGTCTGTTGTGCCGCTCAGGACCTTGTCATCGACAAGATCCTGGGGTGAATCTTCAATGGTTTCAAAGGCATCTTCACCTTCGACAAATTCTTCAAGGCTGTCATCGGTTGCAGCGCCTGCCACAGCGGTTTCAGGATTATCCGGGATAGGCGCATCGGTATCCGGTTCACCTAATCCTTCCTCATCGCCACCCAGATTAAGTACGGGGTTCAACTCATCCAGATCGCGAATTTCACTCAGGGATGGCAGGTCTTCCAGACTTTTCAGGTTGAAGTAATCAAGAAACTGGCGCGTAGTTGCATAAAGCGATGGCCGCCCCGGTACATCGCGGTGACCAACCACCTTGACCCACTCACGCTCCATCAAGGTTTTCATGATGTGCGAACTCACCGCCACGCCACGAATTTCCTCAATATCACCACGTGTAATCGGTTGACGATAGGCAATTAATGACAGGGTCTCCAGCAGCGCGCGGGAGTATTTTTGCGGCTTCTCTTCCCACAGGCGATTGACCCAGGGAGCAGAACTCTCACGCACCTGAAAACGCCAACCGGACGCGACCTCTTTCAATTCAAAGCCGCGTTCCTCACAAGCGGTTTCTATTGCTTGCAAGGCAACCAATACATCTTCTTTGGCGGGTGCGACTTTTTCATCAAATAATTCCAGCAGCCGCGCCACGGTTAAAGGCTGACCTGCCGCGAGCAGCGCACCTTCAATAATTTTACGCAATTGCTCCTGGTCAACGGCGAGCAAATGGGGATTGACGGCGAGGCTTTCTTCTTCCCGACCCTCATCCAAGACGTCATTACGGTCCTCTTCGCGACCGCTCTCTTCCTGGTTCTCATTGTCCGGCTCGAATTCGTCGAGTTCCGGAGTTATTTCGTCAGTATTTTCTATGGTCATGACATACGAGCTTTTACGTGTATTGGTCCAAAAGATTCGCTCTGTACAATTTCTACCAGCGACTCCTTGATTAATTCCATCACCGCCAGGAAGGTCACCACAACCCCCAAGCGCCCTTCTTCAATCGTGAACAGGCTGACAAAAGGAACAAAATGGTTGTGCGCCAGTTTATCCAGCACCTGCGCCATACGTTCACGGGTGGAGAGCTTTTCGCGCGATACGTGGTGACTTTCAAACATATCGGCACGCCGCAAAACCTCAGACAGCGCCAGCAGGAGTTCCTGCAACTCAACATCTGGTTCCGGGCGAGTAAGGTTACGATCCGGTGCCTGGGCCGTAGCCTGATAAACATCGCGGCCGATGCGCGGCAATTTATCGACATCTTCAGCAGCCTGTTTGAACCGCTCATATTCCTGCAAACGGCGGATTAATGAAGCGCGGGGATCCTCACCCTCATCCTCTTCTTCCGTCGAACGCGGCAGCAACATGCGTGATTTGATCTCCGCCAGCATAGCCGCCATCACCAGATATTCGGCAGCCAATTCAAACTGGTGCGCCTCCATGAGGTCCACATAGGCCATGTATTGGCTGGTGATTTCAGAGACATTGATATCGAGGATATCGATATTCTGGCGCCTGATCAGATAGAGTAGTAAATCCAATGGCCCCTCGAAGGCTTCGAGGAAAACCTCAAGAGCATCCGGCGGGATGTAGAGATCCTGGGGTAACTGGGTATAGGCTTTGCCATGAACCATGGCAAAAGGCATTTCGGCCTGGCTGGGGCGATGGTTAGCTCCGTGGTTATCTCCCGGTTGCGCTTCGGGCGCAGGCGGCGTAGCAGACGAATCGGTCGTCACTTCGCCAGCCTCGTCGAGGGTATCGCTGATAGGATTATTCACAAAGAGATCCACATTAACCACAGGAGCGCCCGAAACTACCAAAAACTCCAAACCCCGGGCGGATTGAGGGAGGCATTATAGCCATTATTACGCAGTGGTGACAGCATCGCTGGAAATCCCTAACAAGCATTTAAAATCAATTAATTAGCAGTGAAATCTGAGAAATCACCTTTACCCTGGCGAATCAGTTCTGGTGTATCGCCGGTCAGGTCGATGACGGTGGTAGGCTCTATGCCACAATAGCCGCCATCAATAACCAGTTCAACGTGATGCTCCAGCGTATCGCGAATGTCGTAAGGGTCGCTCAGGGGAAACTCATCCCCGGGCAGGAGCAGGCTGCTGGTCATCAGAGGTTCACCCAGCTCTTCCATCAAGGCCAGCGCAATCTTGTTGTCGGGAACACGCAATCCGATGGTTTTGCGCTTGGGATGCATCAAGCGACGCGGCACTTCGGCGGTACCTTCCAGGATGAAGGTATAAGGTCCCGGCGTATGATTTTTCAGCAAACGAAAAACCCGATTATCAACACGGGCATAAGTCGCCAGCTCCGAAAGATCGCGACACATCAAGGTGAAGTTGTGATGTTTATCGAGTTGACGCATGGCGCGGATGCGGTCCAACGCCATCTTATCGCCGATGTGGCAACCCACCGCGTAGGCGGAATCCGTCGGATAGGCAACCAACCCACCTTTACGGATGATATCCACCGCCTGAGTGATCAGACGGGCTTGCGGGTTTTCAGGGTGAATCTGAAAAAATTGCGCCACAGTTACTCCTTACATTTCTTCTTGTTTATTTTTGCCGGCTGCTTAACGCAGCTTATGCTTGAAATCCCAACAGCTGCCATACCGGCCGGCAACGCGTAGGTAATACACCGAAATTGCCCAATTCCTGCCAGGGTTGGTCGGGCATGTGAAAATCACTGCCGCAAGATGCATAAAGTTGATTCGCTTCAGCGATACGCGCCAGATCCTCTGCGACGCCGGCAGCCTGTTGACCGCTGATAACTTCCAACGCATCGCCGCCAGCAGCGGCAAAGTCACCGATCAGCGCGCACATCTTGGTTCGCGTCAGATCATATTTGCAGGGGTGCGCTAACACCGCAACTCCTGCCGCAGCGTGAATCCATTCAATAACGGTGGACATCACGGGCCACTGATATTTCACATCGGCAGGCTTTCCGGCACCGAGATATTTCTTGAATGCCGCATTCATATTAGCTACTGCACCGATATTCACTAACCATTGGGCAAAATGAGGGCGCCCCACCAACGCATCGCCAGCCAAGGTTTGCGCGCCCTCCAGCGCATCGGAAAAGCCGGCTTTTTGCAAGCGTTCTGCAATCGCCAGCGCGCGTTGGGTACGGGCATCCTGTTGAGCGGTAATGGCATCTCGTAATGAGGAACTTGCAGTATCTACACCCAGTCCCACAATATGCGCGCCATTCCGACCCCACTGACTGGAAAATTCGATTCCATTGATAAGCTGCACACCTTGTTGACTGGCCGCTTGCCGGGCGCTCGCCAAACCGGCTATGGTATCGTGATCTGTCAACGCCAGTACGTCGACGCCTTTCGCTTTAGCCCTCGACAACAAGGCATCAGGGCTTAAAATACCGTCCGACTGATTACTGTGGCAGTGAAGATCAAAAATCAAACAGAATTCCTTACACGTCTAGTGGTACACAGGGATGGAAGCAGGAGGCGGATCAGGTCAATAACAAGGGAAAAGGCTTGTTATGACGCAACCTATTATGACACCGGTAATGACAATGACTGAAACCGTTTCTGACAACAAAGTGGAAAATACCGTGAATTCCGACAACTCTTCTCCAAATACCACGGCTTCGCCGGATAAAACCAACGCGCGCAAACCGAAAAAAGAAAACCTGCTGTTCAATATTCTGTTGAATATTGTGATTCCCACCTTGATCCTGATGAAACTCAGCGGCGAACAGCATTTGGGGACACAGTGGGCCGTGGTGGTTGCGCTCGCCTTTCCGATTACTTACGGTTTGCGCGACTTTTTCATCAATCGCAAATTTAATATTTTCTCAGCGCTGGGTTTTATCAGCGTGTTGCTTACCGGCGGTATCAGCCTGCTGCAACTGGACCCGCAATATATTGCCATCAAGGAAGCCGCCATCCCCGGCCTGATCGGCCTTGTGACATTGATATCGATTAAAACACCCTATCCTCTCGTCAAAACCTTTCTCTACAATGGCACCGTTCTGAAGGTCGATAAGATTGCGGCGGCGCTCAAGCAAAACGGTACCGAAGCAGCCTTCGAAAAAACCTTGAAAAACGCTTCATTTCTGGTCGCCGGCTCGTTCTTTTTATCGTCCGCGCTGAACTATATCCTGGCGAAGATGTTGGTGGTCAGTGCGCCAGGCACAGAAGCCTTCAATGC
>CAMPIG010000249.1 GCA_946886255.1 uncultured Cellvibrio sp.
TGACAAGAGTTAAGCAAATGAAGGGGTTACATGTGATTAAAGCAGGTATCGTTGGCGGCACAGGGTATACCGGTGTTGAATTATTGCGTCTGCTGGCCAAGCATCCACAGGTAGAGGTCACGGTGATCACCTCCCGCGCCGAAGCCGGCATTAAAGTGGCGGATATGTATCCCAGCTTGCGCGGCCATACTGACTTGGCTTTCAGCGAGCCTGACGTGGATATTCTCGGTGAACTGGATGTAGTCTTTTTCGCCACCCCCCACGGTGTAGCGCAAAACCTTATGCCTTCATTGATGAAGACCAATGCGCGCATCGTCGATCTTTCCGCCGATTTTCGGATTCGCGACACGGCGTTATGGGAGCGCTGGTATAACCAGAAACACGGTTGTCCGGATCTGGTGGCTCACGCTGTTTATGGCTTGCCAGAAACCAATCGTGAAGCTATTCGTTCTGCCAAGCTGATTGCTTGTCCCGGTTGTTACCCCACTGCGACCCAGTTGGGATTTTTGCCGCTGATCGAAAACAACCTGGTTGATCCGACCCGACTGATTTCAAATGCCGCCAGCGGTGCCAGCGGTGCAGGTCGTCAAGCAAAAGTCGACAATTTATTAACCGAGATTACTGACAGTTTTAAAGCATACGGCGTGGCCGGGCATCGCCATTTACCTGAAATTGAACAAGGTTTACGTGATGTGCAGCCAGCCGGTGTAGCCGCCGCGCAGTTAACGTTTGTCCCCCATCTGCTGCCCATCATTCGTGGCATCCATGCAACCCTGTATGCCACTCTACTCAAGGGGAACCAGGCGCCAGATTTGCAGTCTCTCTACGAGCAGCGCTACGCCAACGAACCTTTTGTTGATGTGTTGCCTGCGGGTGAAATGCCGCAAACCCGAACAGTAAAAGGTTCAAATGTGTGTCGCATTTCGGTTTTCCGCCCACAGGATCGCGATACAGTGGTTGTATTGTCGGTTATCGATAACCTGACGAAGGGCGCATCCGGTCAAGCGGTTCAAAATATGAACATCATGTTTGGCTTCGATGAAAGAGCAGGTTTGGATGTGGTAGCTTTGCTGCCGTAATCAAAGTCGCAGTGCGTTTTTGGTAGTGCGTGCGCTAGCCATGTTAATACGCGTATTCACTATAAAAGGCTGAACAGACGATGGCGGTAGTAAAAGGTAGTGCTCAATATCGCATGCGGGTGATGCCCTATCGCCCCATGCGCCTGATATTTAATTATGTCCTTGGTTTTTTCATTCTCGCGGGTGTGGCGGTTTCCTGCTACCTGATTGGCTATGATCACGGTGCACAACAATTATCGTTACCGGGTGGCGCACGCGATCAACAACAGCAAAAGATTCAAACCCTGACCAAAGAAGCTGAAGAGTTGCGCCAGCAGGTTGCCAACTTGAAGCTGAATGCTGATATTGACCAGCAAGCGAATAAAGATATTCATCGCCAATTGATGCAACAAACTGTCCAGATTGCGGCGTTAGAGCGCGATATAACGGTTTACCGTAGCATGATGTCCTCAGGCCGTAATGCGAACCCTCAAGGTATCAGTATTGGTGTCTTTCATGTCACCCAAGCCAACCAGGCGGGTGCTTACCACTACAAACTGGTTCTCCAAAAGCTGGCTGCGATGGATGATCCCTTCCAGGGGAATTTAAATATCAAGGTATCAGGTGTGCAGACGCTGGAAGGCGAGGATAAGCCGCGTAGTATCTCGCTGCACGAGTTGTCTGATCAGTTTACAGCGGAGCAAATTGCGCTCAGTTTTAAATATTTTCAGAATATAGAAGGTGACCTGGTGCTTCCAGGTGGATTCAAGCCGGAAAAGATCCAGCTTTTGGTTAAATCTACGAACAAAAAGCATCCGGCCACCATCGAGAACGAGTTGGAGTGGCAGGTTTCCGAGCTCTGAGATGCGAATATTTGCTGGCTATTCCGCGATTCTTTATTTCAAATGAGCTACTCTTACGCGCTTCAATCTTTTTATTATTCTTGAGAAACAAGTTATGTGGGGCGGAAAGAAAACTATGGCTTTTTCTAACAATCACACCCTGATTTCGCGGGCTGCGAAGATCGTTGGCGATTTACATTTCAGTGGTGATTTACAGATTGAAGGCAAAATTTGCGGCAACGTGATCGCGGAAGGCGATAAAGACGCCAAACTGGTGGTTGCGGAGTCAGGCCTGGTTGAAGGCGATATTCGCGCTCCGGTCGCTGTTATTAACGGCAAGGTTGTAGGGGATATCCATTCGTCCAAGCATATTGAGCTGGCGGCTAAAGCAATTGTCGAGGGTTCAATTCATTATCAGTTGATCGAGATGGTCAAAGGATCGCAAGTTAACGGTAACCTGATCTTTAACGGTACCACTGAGACATCAGCATCAACAAAACCCCCCAGCTCCAGTATCACCAGTTCCACGGCAGACTCTCCCACTAACTTTCTCAAGACATCAGGTCAATAAAGTGTAAATAGTTGACTGTTTTAGTTGGGTAAAGGGATAATATTTTTCCCTCCGCCCGGAGGTACTGAATAGTTCATCGGAGTTGTCATGTCTGGCGCTGAAATTTTTACCCCTCAAGCCGTGTTGGTTAGTGATAGCGCGGTAGCTAAAGTCAAAAGCTTGATTGAGGAAGAGGGCAACAATGACCTTAAATTACGTGTCTACGTAACGGGTGGTGGTTGCTCCGGTTTTCAGTATGGTTTTACCTTTGATGAACTGGTTGCTGAAGATGACTCTGTTGTGGAGCGCGATGGCATACAGGTTCTGGTTGATGCGCTGAGCTATCCTTATCTCGCCGGTGCCAAAGTGGATTATGAGGAAGGTCTGCAAGGCTCCAAGTTCGTCATTCAAAACCCCAATGCATCCAGCACCTGTGGTTGTGGTTCATCCTTTTCTATCTAATGCCATCACGCGTAGTAAACACCACCGAGAATCACCGGTGCTTTGGCCCCGGTGACTGCACATAAATTACCGCTCTGCCTATTCAGGGTTTGTTTGGCTAACCAAGCAAATGCTGTAGCTTCTATCCATTCGGGTGCAATACCCAATTGTGCAGTTGTTGTGACCGGGTAGATAGGCAACAACGCTTGAATTGCTTGGTGCAACGTGGCGTTATAGGCGCCGCCCCCGCAAAGGTACACTTCTGCTTTAGTCTCCTTTGACAGCCTTTTAATCTGGTCTGTGATTGTTTTTGCGGTAAAGGCCAGCAGTGTGGCCTGGATATCTTCTGGGGCGAGATCGCTGTGTTCTTGCAGACGTATATCAAGCCAGGCGAGATTGAAGTCTTCCCTTCCAGTGCTTTTAGGGGGAAGTAGAGCGAGGAAGGGATGCTGTAGAAGATCTTCCAGAAGCGCTTTGTTCGCGGTGCCAGAAGCAGCCCAAACACCGGCCTCGTCATAGGTTTTACCAAGGTGACGCGACACCCATGCGTCCATCAGGACATTTCCGGGGCCGGTATCAAATCCCGAAGCTTCATCGGCTATTGGTAGCCACGTGATATTTGCGATGCCTCCGATGTTGACTACGACACGATTGGCCGCCGTCGACTGAAATGCTGCTTTATGGAACGCAGGGACTAACGGTGCACCTTGTCCTCCGGCGGCCATGTCGCGCCGGCGGAAATCTGCCACAGTCGTTATGCCAGTTCGGTCGGCAATAATATTGGGATCACCAATTTGTAGCGTAAAAGGATGGATCAGCGAGCCTGGAGGGCGGTGGCGTAACGTTTGGCCATGACTACCAATGGCGGCTATGGTCTGAATGCTTAAGCCATTTTTTCTGATGAGCTCGATAATCGTAGCTGCGAAAAGCTCTCCCATTTGCACATCAAGTTGACCAAGGAGATCTATCTCATTGTCACTGGGCATAGCGAGTTTGTGTATCGTTGTTCTGATTTCGGCTGGAAGTGTTCTGCTATGAGAGCCCAGCACACGGGGTGTTGGGCTGGAAAAATCTACGGCAACTGCATCGATGCCATCCGCGCTGGTGCCGGACATCAAACCGAGATAAATATCGGCCGGCATGAAGAGTTAGTCGTCGTCACTCGCCAAGGCGAGGCGTGACGCACCTTTGAAGGCTTCCAGTTGAGCGACCACAGGCTGAGTTTGAGCCAGGAAGTTGGCTTTTTCCGCAGAAGCGATGGAGCGTGCTTTGGGTAGCTCTACCGTCATTGGGTTCCGCACCACGCCATTTACATAAAATTCGTAATGAAGGTGAGGGCCGGTAGATAAGCCGGTGGTACCTACATAGCCAATGATTTGCCCCTGGCGAACCCGTGTACCCCCTTTAATACCTTTGCCAAAATTGTGCATGTGCGCATAGAGAGTTTGATATGCCTGCCCATGTTGCAGGATAACGGTGTTGCCATATCCCCCCTTACGCCCGGCAAATATTACCTTGCCATCACCGGAGGCCTTGATCGGAGTACCGCGTGCCGCTGCATAGTCGGTACCCTTGTGGGCTCTTATCGTATGCAGGACAGGGTGTTTGCGATTGAGATTAAAGTGCGAGCTTATACGGGCAAAATCAACGGGCATGCGCAGGAACTCTTTGCGCATACTTTCTCCGCTGGGGGTGTAATAGTGCGACGCACCTTCTGCATTGGTATAGCGAACGGATTGGAATGTCTTCCCCTGATTGGTGAATTCAGCAGCCAGAATTGCACCGGTACCAATTTTCTTGCCGTCCAGATATCGCTCTTCATACATGACTCTGAATTGATCGCCGCGATGAATATCCAGAGCAAAATCGATATCCCAAGCAAAGATGTTTGCGAGTTCCATGATTAAATTACTGGCCATTCCGGCGTCTTTGCCTGCCATAAACAAAGAACTATTGATAGTTGCCTGACGAAAAGCAATCTGGATGTCAGGTTGTCGTTCGATTTTTTTGGAAACAAAGCCGTCGTCATTGCGAGTAAAGTTAAGGCTATTAAGCCTATCTTTTACATATTGCAGCTGTTGCAGCTTCCCGCTGTCGTTTAACTGGAATGCAATGGTTTGTCCGGGAACAATACGACGCAGCTCTTTTGCTTCTGCGCTCTGATTAAACAATTCATAGATATCGCGGTCATTCAGCCCTGCGCGCTGAAAAATAATTGACAAACTATCACCGCTCTTAACAGTAAACTCTTGCCAATCAGGCTCTTCTTCTGCCGCTGATGTTTCTGTAGCGGATGCAGCAAGCACCAGTGGTATCGGATTAAGTGTTGAATTCACCAAGTCCCTTAGCCTCAGGGATACACCCAATGTGGAAGTGAGGCCAGAATGGGATCGATTTGGTGATGTATTACGGACAAATTTCGGTGGTGTAGCTTGGGATTGGACAGGAAGTTCAAGAGGCACACGCGTCTGCCGTGTCGCCTCGGCGTTGCCCGATGGGAATACCGCCAGCACAAAACAAAGCCCGGCAGCCAGTGTGCTGGCGGCGGCTAAGTGTCCTTTAGGGAATTGCTGAAACAGGCTAATCAGAAAATTTTTGTAATGCTTTTTAATGGGTTCCATAAGGAAGCTAAACCCGCGTTCATGAAGTTAATATAAGTCTTTGCATTTATAGCAGAAAAGTCCACCTATGACACCCCGAAGCTGTGTAATTGTCAGATTTGGTAGGAGGCAGTCTTGTTTTTGAGACAAGATCCGGTATCTTGGCCAACCTTTCTCTATCTTTGGTTATAAAAGACCCTAACAACGCTCGTGGTGGACGGTGACATGCCCTCGGTTGATTCAAATTTACTAAACGATCTACAGGCTCGCGGATTAATTGCTCAGACAACGGGTGGTGAGTCATTGGCTGATTATTTGAGCTCCGGAGCGCGCACTCTGTATAGCGGTTTTGATCCAACGGCGGATAGTCTCCATATTGGCCATTTAGTTCCCTTGCTAGCCCTGAAAAGATTTCAGATTGCAGGCCATAAGCCTATTGCACTGGTTGGTGGTGCTACTGGCCTGGTGGGAGACCCCAGCTTTAAAGCTCAGGAGCGTAAGTTGAACACGCCGGATATCGTTGCGGGCTGGGCTGATCGACTTAAGCAGCAAGTCAGTTGCTTTATTGACTTTGATTGTGGGGGCAACGCTGCAGAGGTGGTTAACAACCTTGATTGGGTTGGCCAAATGAATGTGCTGACCTTCCTGCGTGATGTAGGAAAGCATTTCTCTATTAACAATATGATTAACAAGGAATCAGTCAAGCAGCGTATTGAGCGTGAAGGGGAGGGTATTTCCTTCACCGAATTTACTTACATGTTGCTTCAATCCCTGGATTTTGCCGAACTTTACCAGCGCTACAATTGCACCTTGCAGATCGGTGGCAGTGACCAGTGGGGTAATATCACCGGCGGTATTGATTTAACTCGCCGGTTGCATGGTGGGCATGTCTATGGGCTGACCATGCCCTTGGTTACGAAGGCTGATGGAACGAAATTTGGTAAAACTGAGAGCGGAACCATATGGCTCGACCCAAATAAAACCTCTCCTTATGTGTTTTATCAGTTCTGGTTGAATACAGCTGATGCGGATGTATATAAATTCTTGAGATATTTCACCTTCATTAATATCAATGACATTGATGATATTGAGAAAGCCGATCGCAATCGTGACTCCAAGCCAGAAGCTCAGCGCATTCTTGCTGAAGAAATGACTCGCTTGGTGCACGGCAATAGCGGCCTTTTGGCTGCTCAAAGAATTACCCAGGCTTTGTTTACTGATGATCTGCAGGGTTTGGGTCAGAACGATTTCGAACAGTTGCGGCTGGATGGGTTGCCGTCATCTAATATTGAGCGGAGCCAGTTGGCTGATGTACCTCTTACGCAATTATTGGCTGATGCACAAATGGCTGCATCGGGTAAGCAAGTAAAGGATGCGCTTGCTCGTGAGGCTGTATTTATTAACGGCCAGTCGAAATCTACTGCAGATAATATGAAAACTCTCGAGTGTTTTATGCCCGAAGCTTCCTATTTTGGAAAGTTCTATGTGTGCAGGCTCGGTAAAAAGAAGTATCACCTGTTTGAGGTAAGTTAAGTTCTGAAAGTGCCTCACCTTTATTTGCTGTTTTTTGTATTCAAAGTGGTCGAGTTGTGCGTTGATTGGTCTGATTTGAATATTAATTGTTCGCTGGAAAAAATAATTGCAAAAAGGAGTTGCGCGGGTCGGGAAAGCGGGTATTATGCGCG
>CAMPIG010000250.1 GCA_946886255.1 uncultured Cellvibrio sp.
GCCTGACGCTCTTCGCGCGGACAGGCGACCTGGTATTCCTTGTCGAGGATCTTCACAAACACGGTTTCGTTGCTCACTGGGTAAATCTCCGCTTATGACGTACCGCTTATTCCGCATCCAGACTTTTCAGGTGGGCGATCATGGCTTCCACCCGGCTGCGGGCCAGTTCATTCTTCTCGATCAGTCGTTCGCGCTCACGCTGCCATTCACCTTCGCGCGCTTTCAACTGTGCATTTTCCTGTTGCAGGCGGTTGCACAGCAGAATCAGGCGATCCAGCTTGGTTTCCAATGAGAGTAGAAGGTCGTCAGACATGATAATGGCCAATAATGATGCAGCGGCTACTATATTGCGCCCTCCGCAGGTGGTCAATGATTGCGGCGCGGTTATTCACATTTATTCAAGTAGTTTCGAGGAAACCGCGTTAACACATGAATAACAAGATAGTTTTTCATTTCATTGCGTGTCTGTTGATGGGCACACACAAGAATGTCTCGCCCGATCCTCCGGTGAATCGTGATAGCATTTGGCGATTGTCCAAGAGAGCGTGTTATGACTGATTTATCCCCTTCGCATTTTGATGATTTATGCAACCTGTTGCTGCCGTTGGGTGCACTTAATAGCCCTGCTGAGTTGCACGGTTTGCTGTGCGGCAAGTTATGCGGCGGTGAAGCTTTGAGCGAAACCCGTTGGTTACTGGATGCCGTGGAATTTCTTGATTTTACCCAGGCTCCGGACGAATCGGTCCGGGCAGCGCTCAGCAAACTGTATCAGGAAGCCTCGGCGCAATTGCGTGGCGAAGCGTTTGAGCTGGTGTTGATCCTGCCCGACGATGAGAGCGATATCGAGCAGCGCCTGACAGCGGTGGGGCAGTGGTGTTATGGCTTTTTGTCCGGCTTTGGCAGTGTCGCTGCTGTGGGGCAGCAAGAAATATCCGAAGAATCCGAAGAAATCTTGCGCGATCTGGCATCCATCGCGCAGATTGATGTCGATGTGGAAGAAGACGAAGAGAGCGAGGCAGATTACACAGAGTTGACTGAATATATTCGTATGGCCGCTACTTCGCTGTATCTGGAATTTGCTACGGCAGCCCCCGCGGCTGCCGAACAACAACCGCCTACCCTTCATTGAATCGCGTGAGACCGTTGTCGCTATGAGAATTACCAAGCAGGAATTCGCTCGCCGTCGCAAAACCCTGATGGGGTTAATGGAGCCTAACAGTATCGCCATTGTGGCTGCCGCACCGGAAAAACCGCGCAGCCGTGACACGGATTATCCTTACCGGCAGGACAGTGACCTGTTTTACCTGTCCGGATTTTCCGAGCCGCAAACGGTTCTGGTTTTGATTCCCGGTCGCCCCCACGGGGAATATGTGTTGTTTGTGCGTGAGCGCGATCGCGAACGGGAAATCTGGGACGGTTATCGCGCCGGTCCGGAAGGGGCATGTAGCGAGTATGAAGCCGATGATGCATTTCCTATCGACGACATAGATGACATCCTGCCTGGCTTGATTGAAGGCCGCGAGCGCGTGTATTACGCGATGGGCAAAGACAGTGAATTTGATAAGCAGGTGATGGATTGGGTGAACACCATTCGCGCCAAGGTCCGCTCCGGCGCTACACCACCGGGTGAATTTTTAGACCTGAGTCATTTTCTGCACGACATGCGCTTGTTTAAAAGTGCCGCCGAATTGCGTGTGATGCGCGAAGCCGGTGAGATTTCTGCCCGCGCCCATGTGCGTGCTATGAAGCTCTGCAAACCGGGCTTGATGGAATATCAGCTTGAAGCCGAAATCCTTCACGAATTCGGCATGAACGGCGCCCGCGCTCCGGCATACAACAGCATCGTCGGTGGCGGTAAAAATGGCTGCATCCTGCATTACATTGAAAACAGCGCACCGTTAAAAAGCGGTGATCTGGTGCTGATTGACGCGGGGTGTGAGCTCGAGAGTTATGCCGCTGATATTACCCGAACATTTCCTGTCAACGGCAAATTCAGTCCAGAACAAAAGGCGTTATACGAGATTGTCTTGCACGCCCAGGAAGCCGCCATTGCCACGGTAAAACCGGGCAACCATTGGAATGATCCGCACAATGCTACTGTGCAGGTGATTACCGAGGGGCTAGTGGAACTGGGATTATTGGAAGGCAAGGTGGAGGAGCTGATCGCTGCCGAGGCTTACAAAGAGTTTTACATGCACCGCGCCGGCCATTGGCTGGGTATGGATGTGCATGATGTCGGCGATTACAAAGTCGGTGGTGAATGGCGTGTGTTGGAGCCGGGCATGGTCCTGACCGTTGAGCCGGGTATTTATGTCGCGCCGGATAACGAACGTGTCGCCAAAAAATGGCGTGGTATCGGTATTCGCATTGAAGATGACGTGGCCATCACCAAAGATGGTTGTGAGATTCTCACCAAAGATGTTCCAAAACGTGTCGATGAAATTGAAGCGCTGATGGCGGGTTAACCCCGTCGCTCGCTGTGTTCCGATAATTAACGCCAGCCGTTACGCATGACCTCAAACGAGCAATTTGATATCGCCATTATTGGCGGCGGCATGGTGGGTACCAGTCTCGCCAGTTTGCTGTCGGCCAGTGGCTGCGGCTGGCGGATTGCCTTGATCGAAGCCAACCCTTTTTTAGCTACCGATACCATCTCGAACTACACCTCCCATTTTGATGCGCGCTCTACAGCCTTGTCTCACGGCAGCGTCGAGATCTTCCGTGAGTTGGATCTCTGGAAGCAGCTGCAACAACATGCAACGCCGATTCGTCAGGTGCATGTGTCGGATCGCGGCCATTTTGCTGGCAGCGTTATTGATGCTCGTGAACAAGGTATTGATGCGGTTGGTCATGTGTTGGAAAACACCTGGCTTGGTCGTGTGTTGGCAAATCATGTACAGCAGCAGACCGACATTCAGTGTTATTCGCCGGCACGCGTACAGCAGTTGCTCCCGCTGCAACAGGGCGCGCGCCTGCGACTGGATTACCAAGGCACAGCCGTCGAGCTGCAATGCCGGTTGGCGATCATTGCCGACGGTGGCGACTCGCCCTTGCGACGCGCCCTGGGTATTGATACTGAGGTAACGGACTATCAGCAGACGGCATTGATTGCCAATGTCGAATTTTCCGAATCCCATCGGGGTGTGGCTTACGAGCGTTTTACCGATCAGGGGCCACTGGCGCTTTTGCCCTTGGGTGAAACGGAGCAAGGGCAGCGAGCAGCACTGGTGTGGACGCTTCCGCCGGATAAAGCAAGGCACCGCATGAGCCTGAATGACGCAGCGTTTCTCGCGCAATTGCAACACGTTTTTGGTCATCGCTTGGGGCGTTTCATGCGCGTGAGCCAGCGTCAGACGTTTCCGTTGCAACTGATTACGGCGTGTGAACAGATTCGTTCCGGTGTTGTGTTGGTGGGTAATGCCGCACACTTTTTACATCCAGTGGCGGGGCAGGGTTTTAATCTGGCATTGCGCGATGGTGTGGTATTAACCGAGATACTGACGGAAGCCCACCGGCTGAAAAAATCGCCGGGCGAACTCGCGGCTTTGCAAACTTATCTTGAGCGGCAGCAGCGCGACCAGGCGCTTACGATCACTTTCAGTGATCGCCTGGTGCGTTTATTTTCATCGGACCATTTACCTTTAATTGCGTTGCGCCACTTGGGATTTATCAGTCTGGCGGCGCTGCCGGTCGCCAAACATTATTTTGCTGAACACACCATGGGAACCGCCGGGCGCAGTCCGCGCTGGCGCGCCTCCGGTTTTGAAACGGAATCCTCATGAACCATTCTCCGCACGACTATGATCTGATCCTGGTGGGTTCCGGCCTGGTCGGCGCCAGCCTGGCCTGCGCGCTGGCGATGCTGGAGACGGGAAAGCAATTGCGCATCGCCATGATTGAGGCTGGCGGCGATATGCCGTGCTACAGCGGTGAGCAATTTGATCCGCGTGTGGTCGCGCTGACACCGGCGTCCAGGCATTGGCTTGAGCGGTTGCAGGTGTGGGAAGCGATCCGGCAGGAGCGTATTTGCTCCTATCACGATATGAATGTGTGGGATGGCGAAGGTACGGCCGCGATCCATTTTTCCAGTGCCGATGTACGACAGGATTGCTTGGGTCACATTGTCGAAAACTCTGTCGCTGTGCGTGCCTTGCGCGAACGCTTAACACAGTTGCCGCAGGTTGAGGTGATGCAACCGGTCAGCATAGTCGAGCTGCGTGGACCGCAACCTATGCAGCCCGATGTACAGGTTACCTTGAGTAATGGCAACACGCTGCAAGCACCACTCCTGATCGCAGCCGATGGAGCGCAGTCCCGCGTGCGGGACTTGGCCGCGTTTCGCACGCGCGAGTGGGATTATCAACAGCAGGCGATTGTGACCACCGTCCGAACCAGCCAATCTCATGAGCACACCGCTTGGCAACGCTTTATGCATACCGGCCCGTTGGCTTTTTTACCCTTGCAGGAAGCGGGTGATACACATCATTGTTCCATTGTCTGGTCTGCCGATACGCCCTTGGCGGAAGAATTAATGGCATTGGACGCGGCTGCATTTTGTGAGCGACTGGGTTTTGCCTTTGAGCATCGCCTGGGAAACATTGAGCACTGTGCAGAGCGTTTTTGTGTGCCTCTGCGTCAGCGTCATGCGCAGCAATACTGTCAGCCGGGTATCGTGCTGGTGGGGGACGCCGCCCACAATATTCATCCGCTGGCCGGGCAGGGCGTGAACCTCGGTCTATTGGATGCCGCCGCTTTAACCAATGAGATTGAACGCGCACTGATGCGTAAAATTCCCTTGGCCGACTATTCGATTTTGCGTCGCTATCAGCGTCAACGTCTCGCGGGAAATCTCGGCATGATGAGCGCGATGGAAGGTTTCAAAAGGTTATTCGGCCATCGCTCGCTCGAAGTCACACTGTTGCGCAATATCGGGCTGCAAACATTTAATGATTTACCGTTGTTGAAAAATTATCTGGTGAAACAGGTTATGGGGGTGTAAATGATGGGCATTAACCGCAAGGGTACGTTATGACGATTGCTGACATTATCTCGATTGCACCTTTCCAATGGCACGCCATCGGTACGGCCGTGTTGTGTGGTTTTATCATCGGTCTGGAGCGGCAATTGCGCGGCAAACCCGTGGGTATTCGGACATCGACGCTGATTACGTTGGGAACTTATATTTTTATTTCATCGGCGACGCTGGTGCAGACAGATGCAACGGATCCGTCGCGGATTATCGGGCAGGTGATTACCGGTATCGGCTTTCTCGGTGCAGGTGTTATGTTGGCTCGCGATGGTGTGGTGCTCGGCGTCACGTCTGCCGCCACTATCTGGGCACTGGCTTCTATTGGTGTCTGCATCGCGGTTGGCTATGAAATTACGGCTATCAAGCTCTCACTCATTGTTGTGTTTGTACTCACCGGTGTGGATTTGCTGGAGGATTATTCCCAGGCATTGACGCGCGGTGTGCATCGGAAATATCAAGGCTGGCGCGATCGTTCAAAACATAGTTCGGATTAATTACGGCGCTCTACTTTTTATCGCGCGCAATTATGTTGATCTGTCCTACCAGGAGCCCGCTCTATTCTCCCCTGCTAACCGGATTTATGTATGTCTAACAGATTGCGTGTAGCCTTGGCTGCTTATGGTATGTCCGGTCGTTTATTCCACGCTCCCTTCATTCAGGCGAATCCTGATTTTGAATTGGCGACAATTCTGGAGCGCTCACGCACGGACTCCAAAGCGCAATATCCCGCCGCCAGAATCGTGCGTCACTACGATGAAATTTTGCAAGACCCCTCTATTAATATTGTCGTGGTTAACACGCCAAACCCCATGCACTACGCCATGACAGAAGCTGCCTTATTAGCAGGCAAACATGTCATCGTTGAAAAACCTTTTACGCCTACAGTGGCGGAAGGTGAAGCGCTGGTGACACTAGCGCAACAACAGGGTTTGATGTTGTCGGTATACCATAACCGTCGTTTTGCTTCTGGTTATCGTACGGCGCGTCAATTATTGGCAGAGTCCGGTGTGGGTGAATTAAGAAGTTTTACCATGACCCTTGAGCGTTATAGGCCGCAACCCGGGCCGAAAAAATGGAAAGAAGAACACAATCCGGCGGCGGGATTGTTTTATGACATGGGGATTCATCTATTGGATGAATCCTTATTGTTATTCGGTTTGCCGCAATCGCTGACTGCCGATTTACGCATCCAGCGAAAAGCTAGCCAGGTAAATGACTACTTTGATGTACGCCTGGATTATCCCGGCTTCCATGTAAACCTCAAAGGTTCATTGCTGGCACGCGAGCCTGCACCTGCCTATGTTATTCACGGCGAAAAAGGGACCTATATCAAACAGCAACAAGATGTTCAGGAGCCGCGCCTGCTTGCCGGTATAACACCCACCACACCAGAATGGGCGGAGGAGAGTGAGAGTGAGTGGGGTGTCTTGCACAACGATGAAGGCCGACAAAAGTACCCGACAGTGGCCGGTGATTATCAAGATTTTTACCGAAATGTTCATGCCCATTTATGCGTCAACGAGCATTTACTGACGCCACCACAACAAGCGTTGTCGGCGTTACGTATGCTTGAGCTTACATTGCTGAGTTCGCAACAACAGCGCACATTGCCAGTGCGTTTTTCTGAAAGCTGACAACAAAATGTGCAATTGGTGTAGATTGGTAACACATAAAAGTTTCAATGGTGCTGATGATGGCAAAGGTGACAGTTGTAACAAAAATATTGAATGTTTTATTGCAGTTGATATTGCTGATATCCCTTATAGGATTCCTGAGCTTTGGCAATCTGTATGGTGTTTTTTGGGCTGTGGTTACCGGCGTAATCCTGTTTGGTGTTAACCGTCGCCAGCGCTGGGCTTACTTTGCATGCGCAGCCTGGGCGCTGGCGTGCTACCAACTGGCAAAACAAGGTTATGAATTTGAAAGTGTGAAGCGCTGGGTGATGTTGTTGGGGTTTTTGGTTATCGGTTTGGCAATTTACCTTCACGAAACACTGGGCAAAAAAGCTGCGACAAATAACACACACGAAAGTGATCAAGGTTAATTGCCTATGCAGCGTTTGATTTCCATTATAAAAAACA
>CAMPIG010000251.1 GCA_946886255.1 uncultured Cellvibrio sp.
TACCCTTGCTTTCCAGAAACTGGCTGTAAGCGCGCTGAATCTGTTGCTTGAGCTGATCGGTTAACATGCGTCGGGCCAAAAAAGAAAAGAGGCAATCGCCACCACGCGTGGCGCTCGAAAAAAAATTAATCCTGCAATTTGCTCAACACCGGATTAGCGTACATGGCTAACACGAGTTCGCGATACTCCGCTGGAATAGCTTGCATGCGCAACTCAAATTGCTGGCGCTGGTCAGCAAGTTTTTCGGGCACGAACGGAATATTTTTATCGGTGTAATTTACCTTCGGTGTTGTACCATGCAGCATTTGATAGGCGAAGCAGTTACTGCTGTGCAATACATAATTGCTGAGTACCTGGCGATCAATTTCCGCGACGACTTCGTCGGCGTCCATATAATTTTTACTCAGCACCTGACCGAAGGCTATATGCACGTGGCCTTTCTTGCCCGCGATACCCATGGCAATACTTTTCACATCTTCATGCTGTTCTTTCTGGTAACTACCGCTGGTGCGCTGATGATATAGCTCACGCGCTTTGGCAGCGTCGCAAGGATCAAATTCATAAGAAATAGACACAGGCACAATGTGCAGGTCTTTAACGTAGTCACCGAATTCCTGGGTCTTGGGGCGGTTGATCGTCAACATACCAATCACCGCAGAATTGGTTTTATCGTGTCCGTCTTTAGCGCGTCCCTCGCGCTGCGCAATCCAGATATTGCTGTTCTCGTTGATGATGGAATGATAGATATACGCCGACAAATGCTTTGCCGCTTTTAATTTTTCGCGCGGTGCTTTGGCTGAGCGATTAACAATAAAACTTTTGTTCAAACGCATCAGGTCTGCCACATAAGGTTTGGTCAGCAGATTGTCTCCGATAGCGATGCGCAGGGTATTGCAGTCCGAGTGATACAGCGACCAATTTACCAATGCCGGGTCCATGGCGATATCGCGGTGATTGCTGATAAACAAATAGGCCTGTTGTGGATCCAGGTGTTCCAGGCCGGACACCGTTAATGCCGATGTAGTATTCCGGATCATGCGCGCCATATATTTCTCTACCACATCCTGAAAGCCGCGCACCGACTTTACACCGGCCAGTTGTTTGACCAATGCACGCTTTACCAGGGGACGCAGTAAACCGCCAGCCCAGGAATTCAGACGCGGAAATTTAAGGCGCGCCACCGCATCGATCAATTCAGGATCAGCGAGGATACGATCCAGCGTCGGGCGGACTTCGTCATCGTGGTAAGGGCGGATATCATCAAATTCTGTGGTCATGGAGAGCAATCACTTAAATAACAGGCATGGAAGTTTTTCAGTCAAAAAATCCGTGGCATTACGCAGAGTCTTGGACAAAAATAGCCGCACAACATACCGAAAAGAGGTGGAAAATGCCACAGGCGAATGACCCGATCCCCCTTGCTGTGCATGGGCAAGACTGTCCCTGTGGCAGCGGCTCGCCACTGCGCGACTGCTGCCTTCCCAGACTGACCGGCGAACATCCGCCTCGGACTGCCGAACAGCTGATGCGCTCCCGATATACTGCCCATGTGTTTTTGCAAATTGACTACCTGTGGCAAAGCTGGAGCCCGGAGCAACGGCAGCGCAGCAGCCCTGACCAGATTCGCGCCTGGGCCGCCAGCTGCGAGTGGCTGGGACTGCAAATCATCTCAACTGAAGCTGGACAGGAGAATGACAGCGAAGGATTGGTCAGTTTTGTCGCGCTTTATCGACACGATGGTAACTTCCAACAACATCATGAAGTGTCGCTGTTTCATCAGGTTATGGGTCGTTGGTTCTATGTCGACCACCGACCGGCTGAATAAGTCGCCATTGTGGGTGTGACCCAGGCTACGCTATGGCTATAAACCGGCCTTATGCAGACCCGGACTGTCGACGCGGCGCCCGCTGCCACCTAAGATAAAGCCCATCGGTAAACGCTATATGGCAAAAAAACGGCTAGACTTAGTGCACATAAAAAGCTGGAGCTGTCATTGCACTCCGGTATATCTATTGGGGTAAAAGTCGATATTCATGAAGATCCTGTTGGTCGAAGACAGCGCCACCCTGCGCCATGCCATGAGTCACTACATCACTGATGCGGGTCACACGCCGCTGATTGCCCGCAGCGGTGAAGAAGCTTTGCAACTGCTGGAAGACACACCGGTCGACATGATCATCATGGACGTCGAAATGCCCGGCCTTAACGGTTTTGAAACCACCCGCTTGATCCGTGAGTGGCTTGGCGGCCACTGGATTCCCATTATCTTTGTCACCGGTCGTAATGAGGACGAAAGTTACCGCGAAGGTATCGAAGCCGGGGGCGATGATTACCTGATCAAGCCCGTCAGTTACATGATCATCAAAGCCAAGATTCGCGCCATGGAACGGATTGCCGAGATGCGCGATCAATTAAACCGCCTCAACGCTGAACTCGAAGCGCTCAGCCAACTGGACAGCCTGACGCAGATTTACAATCGCCGTACCTTTACCGAGCAGGCGGAACAACAGTGGTTGGTCGCCACCCGCCAGCAACAGCCGGTCAGCGCCCTGATGATTGATGTAGACCATTTCAAATTGTTCAACGATCACTATGGCCACCCGGCCGGCGATGCCTGCCTGAAGAAGATCACCCAAGCCATCAAAAGCTGCCTGCGACGCCCGTTAGATTTGCTGGGCCGCTACGGCGGTGAAGAATTTATCGTGCTATTACCCGAGACTGACAGCGTGGGCGCGTTTCGCGTGGCCGGATCGATCAACAAAGCGATAGAGGCGTTGGGCCTGCTTCACGAAGTCTCGCCGACCAGCCCAGTTGCGACCGTCAGTATCGGCGGCGCAACCTGCCCGCGCACGGCGGGCCACACTCTGGAAGAGCTGATCAAATGCGCCGACCGGGCGCTTTACAAAGCCAAACGCAGCGGCCGAAACCGGGCGCTGGTCGATGAAGTGGTCATTCACAAAACGGTATTGATTGTCGACAGTGAAGCGGATGACCTGCGGCGCGTGAGCAGTATCCTGCAACAACACTGCAATATCCTGACAGCGGAAGCCCTGGATGAGGGATTGGAAATTGCTTTCGACGTGCGGCCCGATGTCATCCTGATTGATGCGGGTACGGCGGCAGAGGATGATCACCGCTTCTGCCGCCACCTCACCCGCAGCGACAAAACAGCCATCATACCGGTGGTGTTGATGCTGGATGAGGAAACACCGGACGGTCCCGTCCCGGACCGATTTATCGGTATCCGCGAGTCCTTGCGCAAACCTTTGTCGGAAAAAAAACTGCTCAATAAAATCCAGCAGTTATTGTCCTGACTACCAAGCCACGGCGACACCAGCTCCCCGTGGAATGATGTCTCACCTATTAACCTTCATTTGTCCGTAAAGCGTTATACCAGCCAACATCGCGCGCGCTCTTGTCCACTTGATCCACCACATCCAATACCAGCGCAAACAACGCCATACGTACCAGCACGCCGTTATCCGCCTGACGAAAAATCGCCAGATTGGGGTTTTGATTCAGGTCATTGTCCAACTCATTGGCATCCGCCCGGGAGTCGCGCGGCAGGGGATGCATGATGACGGTGTTGGGTTCGCAATATTGGGTATAAATAGATTGATTGAGACGGAAGCGCCCGCGGTAGAGATCGGCCTCCTCCTTACTGGAAAAACGTTCCTCCTGAATGCGGGTGGAGTAAGCAATGTCCACCCTGGAGATACTGTGCGGCAGGTCGTCAGTCACCACCACGCTGTGTCCGACTTTACGCAACTCTTCGACCAGGTATTCCGGCATCGCCAATTCACGCGGCGATACCAGGGTGACCTGCACCTTATCGAACAAGCACAAGAGCTTGCACAGCGAGTGAACGGTACGACCGTGCTTTAAGTCGCCGATCATCGCAATCCGCAGGCCGTCCAGCCCGCGCCCCCTGGAACGCAGTTCTTTACGAATGGTATAGAGATCCAATAATGCCTGGGTGGGATGCTCGTTAGCACCATCACCCCCATTGATGACCGGCACGCGACTGGCTTGGGCAAACTCGGCCACCGAACCCGACTGGGGATGGCGCATACAGATGACGTCGCTGTAGCCCGATAAAACCCGGGCGGTGTCATAGAGGGATTCGCCCTTGGTGATCGAGGAGCTTTCAAAACCGGTGGTTTCGCGCACCTCGCCGCCCAACAAATTGAATGCACAACCAAAACTGATACGCGTTCGGGTACTGGCCTCGAAAAACATGTTACCCAGGATGGCGCCTTCAAGTACCCGCGTCATTCGTCGACGCAGGGCGTAGGGCTCCATGGCATCCGCCACGTCGAAGACACGCTGGATATCAGCACGTTCAAATTGTTCAATGGAGAGAATATGGGCGCCGGTAAAGTTCACGAATGGTCCTCAGCAGTGATCCGCACAATGGCGGTAAGACAGTGGATGGGGAGTTACAAAGCAGCCTGGTGACAATGCGCTAAATGCGGCTATTCTAACGGCACTACTCTAACGGCACTACCACCATCGGGAAATTGTTTATCCCGTGAGTTTGAAGATTTTGGACTTTACTGCTGTAATCAAACCAGCTCTTGTGCGCCAGCGGTCGTTTGTCGGCCCCCTTCTATTTGTGGGGACGTTTTTTGTCATCGGGAGCCGAGACAAGCGAATATGCCAAACTACTAAAAATAAATTGCTATCCATAGGATCCCACGTGTTCGAATACCCGGAAACCTTGTCCAAATTCTGTACGGCCGAGACGGCGACGAGAATGTTAACCTCCCATACACTGCGCTGGAGCTCGCCCCATTTGTTTGGCGACCCCTTCGAATTGGACCACCGCACCGGGCTGAGCTTTGATCCACACATTTTGCTCAATGAAGTGGTGCGAACCACCATCGCCATGATTTTTTCCCCCAGTGCACCACACGGCAATTCACCGCTGATGAACGGCATTCGCCGCTGGCGGGATGACGGCCGGTTTGAAACGCCGGCCGAAGCCGAAGCCTCGGCAGCATTGATGGAGCTGCTGTCAAAGATGGTTGATCAACGGCAGGCCGATATCGATACCCTGATGGCCGACTGGCGACACTTTACTCGTCACCTCCGCATCTGCTGCTTCAGCGACAAGCCGGATAACCTGCCCTGCTGGCAGCGACATGCGGACAGTCACCGCGGCGCCGTGATCCGCTTCCACGTCCATGAGCTGGGGGTTAACCCCGATGCGGCAGATGCGTTGCGCCCGATCGAGTACCGGCAAATCCGCCCGGAAATCACTACCATCAAGGAACAGTTAAATGCCGCAATTTATAATGAAAAGCCGAATTTACAAGCCAGCTTTCTCGATAAATTATTGTGCAAGTCTGCCGTTGCCAGCAGCGAACATGAATGGCGGTGTTTTTATAACGCACTAGCGGAACCGAGCAGCAAAAGTAACAACGACATGGATTGGTTTGATGATCGACCTTTTTTGAGTAAAGCCGTTAGCGCCATTTACCTCGGCGCTTATATGTCGGTGGACGACAAGAAAATTTTATTGGATGTACATAGGGAGTTTTATCCCAACGCCAAACTATTTCAGGCCCAACCGGTGCACGGCAAATATGACGTTGAGTTTGTAAAAGTTACGCGTTAATCGATGAAAATATATCTCAAATTATTCCGGATACAACGGCAGCTGAGCAGTATCACCGCGCGCTTGTCGCTCCGGCAGCGCGACACGAACACGCTCAAGCGCCATTTGCGCCGTCGGGCGATAGGTGGTTAATTTCCCACCCATCAGCGACAACACGCGCGGGCATTCCGCATTATCCACATCCAGCAAAACTTCCCGTGGCCGAAAAAAAGCGCGCTTCTCACTGCGTGGCAACACGCGCAATCCGGCAAAGCCTGCGACCGGCACACCGGAAAGGTCTAGCTCGGGAAAATAATGCTTTAACGTAGCCAACAAATACGCTTTCTCGCTATCGAGACAACGTGCTTCTTCCGGCGGCCCGTGATGAATAGTTTCTGTTGTACCGATAAGCAATTGTTGTTTCCAGGGCAAAACAAACACGGCGCGTTTATCCTGCGGTGCTTCCAGGTAAAAATATTGTTGCAACAAAGGCGGCAACAGCAAATGGCTGCCCTGCACTAATTCCACCGCAGGCAACTTGTGTGGCGGCGCAATGCGGGCCAGCACATCCAACGCCCAGGGGCCGCTGCAATTCATCAGCACACTCGCTGTCACGGTATTCTGTTGCCCTTGATACTCGTAATCAATATCACATTGACCATCACTCACTCTGGCCGCGATAAAACGTGCTGGGATCAATGCCTCGGCACCGAGCGATAACGCAGAACGCAACACCGCCGCCGTCAAGGCAGCATCGTCCGTTTGTGCTTCGTAGTAGCGAAACACTTCGCGCAATCCGTCCTGTTTTAGTCCCGCTAACGTACCCCATTCACTCTGGGGCAAACTGCGAAAATGCGCGGTGTTACTCAGCCCGGCAAGCACTGAATACATACTCAAGCCGGCGCGGATTGTTAAAGGCGAGCGTTTGGAATCCTGATAAATCGGAATATGCAGAGGTTGCAGTTTGACCAGATCCGGAGCCAGTTTTAATAACAATGCGCGCTCGCGCAAGCTTTCGCGCACCAAACCAAGTTGGGCGCTCTCCAGATAACGCAAACCGCCATGGATTAATTTGGATGATTTACTGGAGGTACCGGCAGCAATTGCTTGTTGTTCAAGCACCAGCACAGAATAACCTGCCGCTGCTGCCGCTTGCGCAACGCCGGCGCCCTGAATCCCTGCGCCGATCACCACCACGTCGTAATGCATAAAAATACCCTGTTCGGTTAAGCAGACTGCTGCTCATATTAAGAATTGCCCAACCACACCTGCAGAGCGCTTTGCCACGTCAGAAATCGCCGCTGCAACAACGGATTGTGCGTAGACATAAAATGCTCATCATTATATGGCGGCTGCCATCGGGCAGGCATACCCGCTGTTGTGAAAGCCACGCCTTGCAAGGTTGCATCGGTGTTATCACTGCGATGAACTGACACGCCCGTTAAATCTGCCAATCGTTGACACAGGCCATCAGCCCGACTCAATCCGC
>CAMPIG010000252.1 GCA_946886255.1 uncultured Cellvibrio sp.
TTGTTATCGCGGGCGAGTCCGGGATGGGTGACGGCGCTGAAGTTGAGCGGGCGAGTGGGTATCATAAATTGAGCGTCAATGCTGTAGTCGTCTTGGTCATGGGTACATTGTTATGGGCCGCGAGGCGGTGTCATAGGGATTTATCCCATATATCCCTATGACAAATTGTCGTTATAGCCTAAAGCAATATAGTTGACTTTAAAGCCGAAAACCATGTGACCACAACTTTCTGTATATGCATCACAAGGTTTTGAGTACCAGACCTAAATTATTCAAAGTCTCCCGCTGACCGTTATGGCTTACCACGGCAACGCTGGCTCGCTCCGGACGCAAATAGGTGGTCGCCACCCGTTGTAAATCCGCCAGTGTCACTGCCAGTACCCGATTACGGAATTGCTCGCGTTTTTCGCGGGTGCGCCCGAAGAGTTCAGCGTGGTAAATGCTCTTGGCTTCACCTGCTGGCGAACCGGGTTTATCGATACCGCCAATAACCCCGAGGATGGCCTCCTCAACGGATTGCCAATCGTGGGAGGTGCTCTGCAACCAGTCCAATACCGCATCGAAATCCCTCAGTGTGTCAGCAAGCCGCGGGTCGCGGTAGGAATAGAATCGAAATGCAGCACTGTGATTATCCTGGTTGGCACCGCCGCCATAGGCGCCGCCCTGTTCGCGAATGGTGCGATGCAGGTAGCCGTTGCGCAGAAAGCCGCCCAGGACTGTCAGTACCGCAGCATCCGGATGGTCAGCGGGTACCGTGGGGTAGGCTTTTACGCAGAAGTTAACCTGGGTATTGGTGAGCCAGGCTTCCTGAATCTGTTCATTTACCGGCGGCAAGTAAAAAGCCTGGAAATCAGTCGGTGGAACATGAGCAGTCCAACGTTGCTGCAGATCATGCAGGTAATCATCGAGGTGTTCCTGCTCGCCCACCAACAGGAATTGCCTGGGGGCTGCCAGAACTAATTGATGAATGCGGGAAAGCTTATCGGCATAGGCTTGCAGTTGTTGCTCATCGTCGAGGCCGTTATCCAGTGCCTTAAGGGCTTGAATGCCTGCTAACCCACTGAGTTCATGGGAGAGCTTCGCGGCCGGGCTCATGCCGGCGCAGGCGGCGCTCATCGCCAGGCTGTGGCCATTGCCCGTCACGCTCTGTTCACGCCGGGCGCGAGTCTGGGCGACTAACTCACGCAAGCGGTTGAGCTCGTCAAAGCGAACCTCGGTCAAGGTTGACTGCATCAAATCGCTCATCGTACCGCTGTTGCGGGTCAAAGCTTTGGCCGACAGTGTCAGATAAGCATCAATAGCCTGCACATCGTCTCCGCTGCCGCGCACGCTGCTGAACGCATTGATCGAACCCACTACTTCCGCCTGCCAGCGTTGGGTGGCCAGGTAGTCTTTGTCGCCCACACCCAATTCGGTCATAGCGATGCAATACAGCGGCAGGAGCGGTTTCAGGTCTGCATCCAGGGCGGGCAGCTTGCAGGTGATCTGCTGATAGACGAGGCCATTGGTACCAGCACTGTAGCGACGCAGGGGATAGCCGTTGAAGGTTTCGTGGCTGCCACCGATATAGTGCAATTGCGGCGGTATGTCTTCCAGCCCCACTTTGGGCAACAGGCTTTCGTCGTCTTTGCGTAATTGGCGAGCCTGCAAGGCATGGCTGCGTTCAATGATGGCTTGCTTGTCGGCTTCGGTCAGTTTGTTCTTCAATTCGGCCAGTCGAGCCACTTCTGCTTCTTTAATTAGCTGATTCATCTGCGCATCCGGACGTAAGGTCAGGCGCACGCGATGGGGATTTTCCAATAATAGTGTCCGCGCCAGTTGCTGGATAAAGTCCGGCTGCTGGATCTTGGTGCGCAGGTCCGCTAACGCAGTATCCAGATCCAGTAAAGCAATGGGGTCCCCGCGATGGGTTGCGGCAGTCAGGCTGGTCATGATCAGCTGCAAACCATAGGGATAACCATCACCACCCACTTCGCGTTGTTGCAGTTCCAGTTGATGCAAAGAGGCTTCCAATAATTGTTGAGGAACACCTTCCTCGGCAACCTGTTGCAGGGTTTCCAGGATCAACTGCTCGACCTTATCCACATCCTCCAGTGCACAACCTTCAAGTCCACATACGAAGGCAATCTCCTGCTGCGAGTCGTCCATGCCACATAAGGGGGAGGGCGCTTGTCCCAACTCCGTGGTTTCCAACGCTTGCTGTAGGGGCGAAGCGCTGTTGTCCAGCAAAACATTGGATAACAGATGCGCTTCCAGGCTCTCTGCCAGGTTGGTGGTTTTGCCCAAGAGCCAAGCCATAACTACATGAGTCTTGTGGCTCAGGTCATCACCTTCGCTTTCATCTAACGGATAAGCTTCTTCCACGCATACCGGTGCGTAATAACGTTTCTCCGCCGGCACGCTGATAACACTGTCCAGTTGTTCAAAGCGTGATAGGGCCTGTGATTCAAAACGCGCCTGATGGGTAGCAGCAGGGATGTCGCCATAGGTCATGAAGATGGCATTACTGGGGTGATAATGCGTTCGATAGAAATGTTTGAGTTGCTCGTACGTCAGGTCGGGAATGTGCTCCGGCTCACCGCCGCTGTTGTAATGATAAGTCGTACTGGGATAGAGATACTTACACAGGGTGTGCCACAGTTGGGAAGCCACGGAACTCATGGCGCCTTTCATTTCGTTGTAGACCACACCTTTGAATACCAGCTCCGAGTTCGGATTGTCGGTCTCCGCAAACTCCACCCGGTGGCCTTCCTGGGCGAAATCCAGTTCATCGAGGCGCGAGAAAAATACTGCATCCAGATACACATCGAGCAGGTTGTTGAAGTCTTTAAGGTTTTGACTGGCGAAGGGATAGGCCGTCCAGTCTGAACTGGTGAACGCATTCATAAAGGTATTCAGCGAGCGACGCACCATCATAAAAAACGGATCGCGCACCGGATAACGTTCACTGCCGCACAGGGCCGTATGCTCAAGAATATGGGCCACACCGGTTGAGTCATGGGGAACGGTGCGCAGAGCGACGAGAAACACATTTTCATTATTATCGGCGGCGAGATGAATATGCTGCGCACCAGTGGCCTTGTGGCGGTATTCCTCTACCCGGATCTTCAGGGCTTCAATGTGTTGGCTTCGCAGTAACTCAAAACTGGGGTGTGCAATAGTCATAAAAAGGCTCGAAATCCTGTAGGTGAGAATGACTGAAAATAATTCAATGTCGGGGCGGTACAAACGCCTGTTGCTGTCGCACAAATCCCTCGAACGCCATTAACAACGAAGCGTAATCCACCCGTGAATTTTCCAATTGCTGTAAAGCGTAACAACTTGCTTCCAGTGTGGAAAGCTGATTGTCTTTTTGCGCTTTACGGATAGCGGTGTAGGCTGATGGAGGGCAATCTGCTAACGACATGCGCGGCAGGCCTTGCAGTAGAGGATTGAGGTATAACATTTTGCGACTTTTTCGCCAGGTACCGTCAATGACGATCAAACGAATTTGCTCGGGTTGCGGCAAGGGCGGTAGCGGTGCTGGGGCAATCAATTGTGGAGAGTCTTCCGCCGGTGTTGGGGGATACAGCAGTAGATTGGTTTTGCTTCCCCGGCTCAATAGAGTGGCTAAAAAATCATCAGCAAATTGTTCGCCTTCAAACATCTCGCTTTTATGCAGGCTCATATGAAGTAAACGTGCTGTATTTTTCGGGTTGTGCGTTTCCAGGGGGTGTTGCAGGATGATCACTTCCGCCAGATTGGTTAAGGGGGCAACCCAACGGCACAGACAGGTGCGTAACGGACGCTGGCAGTGATCGCAATAAGGACGCTCAGGTTTGGTCGGCATGGTCGAAAATAGTATTAAGTTCGTTAAGGCAGAGCCGCTGTTCAGCCGTTTGTTGCAGTAACAAATGTTCTTTAGCCCGGCGGGATAATTGTTTGATGGCCGCTTCGCGTTTGCTGGCACTGCTGCGATCAGGGTGGTTTTCCAACAGGCATAAATTGCCAGGTTTGCGACCCCGAAAATAACGCGCCCCGGCTTTGCCGGTGCTATGCTCTCGCCAACGGCGCTGGATGTCTGTGGTGATGCCGGTATAGAGCTGGTTATCCGAGCTGCGAATCATATAAACGTACCAGTTTTTTCCTGTGGTTGATTCAGCGGATATTTCACAGGGCTTGGTTATGTCCGACATAATGCAGCAGTGTTTGTTTAAGGTGAAATCATTCATGAAAAATCACACACTTGACCTGTCTGAGATCAATCAGGCATTCCGCCAGCGTGCGGTGGCTAAGGGGTGGCAAGCATATCACACGCCTAAAAACCTCGCCGCTGCGGTTGCCGTGGAAACGGCAGAACTGTTGGAAATTTTTCAATGGTTAACTGATGCGCAAGCGCAACAGATTAAAGATGACCACAATGCTAAAAGCCGGGTTGCCGATGAGGTCGCGGATATTGTTATGTATCTGACAGAGTTATGCGTAAGACTCGACATTGATATGCCGACCGCCATCGCGCAAAAAATTGATAAGAACGCAACGCGTTAATCGGCCGCGCTTCTTTTCCAGTTGTTAAAGGTGATGTATATACATGGCTAAACAAAATGCATCGCAAGATCGCAACTTTGATGATCTGGCGGGGCGATTCAAAAAGAATATCTATGGCGGTTTAAAAGGCGCTGTGCGTCTTGCGGTGTTGCAACGTGATTTTTCGGAATACATCCCCCATGTCCTTGCAGCAGAAACGTCCCTGCGCATATTGGATGCCGGTGGTGGCCAGGGGCAATTTTCTTTAGCCTTGGCGAAAGCGGGGCATCGGGTGGTGGTATGTGATATCTCCGTTGAAATGTTGAAGCTTGCGCGCGAGCAGGTTGAGAACGCAGGGCTCCAACATCAGGTAACGCTGGTTCATTGTTCAATTCAGGATCTGGGGGCTCACCTGGATGATGATCAATTCGACCTGGTGTTATGCCATGCTGTGATGGAGTGGATGGCAGAGCCGCAATCGCTTTTACCGGAGTTATGTATATACCTTAAGCCCGATGGCTGGCTGTCATTGACCTATTACAATCGCCATGGGTTGATCTTTAAAAATTTATTGCGCACCAATTTTAAAAAAATTATCGCGCAGGATTTTGGTGGAGCCAAAGGCAGCCTGACGCCTATTAATCCACTGGAGCCGCAGCAGGTTGATGCCTGGCTGGCAGAATTGCCGCTGACGGTTGTGACGCGTAGTGGTATACGCGTGTTCCACGACTACATTCTGGATGGACAACAACGTGAGCGTTCGCCGGAGGAGTTGATTGCCCTGGAGCTGGCATTTTCGCGCCAGGAACCGTACCGCTCCCTTGGTCGATATATCCATGTGATGGGTAAAAAGCGTTAGTTGTTGCGGTATGGCTTACGAAGACTTTTCGATGCGCTTTAACAACAAGTCTCGAGCCAGGTTGACGCGGGCTGCCAGATAATCATTGCCGCCGCGATCAGGATGCAGCTTCTGGATTAACCGGCGGTGAGCATCATTAATCATTTCTGCCGTTATCTCTCCACGACTAATGTCACCTTTAAGACCCAAAATGTCCTGCGCCTCTTTGGTGTCCATCGTTGACGACGGCACAGGGCTTTGAGTCTGCTGGCGCTCTTGCCCCTGACCAGTTTGGCCGCGGTTTTTGTACTTGAGCCAAAACGGTAAAAACTGCAAACCGATGCCCAATAAACCTCGCATAAAGGGAATCAACGCGCCGATAACGGCAAAAACCCAATGCATGCGGCCGGTGACCGCCATCATGATCAGCATCAGTATTAAAGCTCCGATAACGCTACGCAGCAGAATCTTGCGACGTTCTTTCGGACCCAGACGCACAATCCTCCGGTAACCCCAGAACGCCCCGATCACCAGCAGAATCAGCAATATACTTTGTAACATTCAACAACCTGTCTTTGCCCGCTAAATTGCCACCGATTATAGCCGCGCCAGGAAGGCTTTTGCAGCCATTTACACACACATACAGAAAACGTGCCCTTTATGTAAAGTGTGTATAGACACATTAGCGAGGCCGCACTAATGTACTTGCTTTCGTTTTTGGAACGGGTATTAATCGGTGATTGATCGCGCCGTGCTCGGCGGACCCGACCGTTTTTTATTTGTAGATATTGGCACCTACACCGGATCTGGGTAGTGCAGGAATTAATTTACGTTGACCATAAGTGACAGTTAACGTCTGCCTTAAAAGGTGGATAATTTAATGGGCATCGCCGAAGTTTTTCGCTATGCTCACGTCAAAATCATAAAGACAAAGCTTCCTCGCTCTCACCTTATTCTTAAGAGGCTATGTATGCGTCTCAGCTCCAGTGGTAATGCTATGAGTTTGCGGTTTACTGTATTGTTGTGTTCGTTGACATTGATGTTGAACGCATGCGGTGGGGGTGGAGGTTCATCGAGTCCCACTAATCCCAATTTAGTGACTGTCAGTGGGACAATCACGTATGATTTTGTTCCTTACAAAGCAGATTTTATTGGACTGGATTATTCAGCGATAGACGTGCGTCCGGCGCGCGGGGTTGTGGTGGAATTACGAGATTCAGCTGACAGTCTTGTCGCAACAACATCCACAAATGACGAAGGTTTTTACAGTGCCAGGGTTGAAGCCAATACGGTGCTGCGTGTTCAGGTGAACGCACAATTGAAACGGAGTCAGGCACCCATCTGGGATATGACCGTCAATGACAATACAACGAATAATCGGTTGTATGCATTGGTGGGCAGCGAAGCGAATGTAGGAGACAGTAACTCAACCCGTAACTTACATGCACCCTCAGGCTGGGATAGCGGCGACTACGCCAACTCACGTCCCGCCGGTCCGTTCGCCATCCTTGATGCTGTCTATACCGGCTTGCAACAATTTGTCACCGCCGGATACAGCGGCAATTTCCCCCCCTTACAACTTCGTTGGAGTGTCAAAAATAACACGGCCGAAGGAGACCTTTCTCTCGGTGAAATTGGCACCAGTTTTTATTGGGATGATGCGATTTATATTCTCGGTGAAGCCAATC
>CAMPIG010000253.1 GCA_946886255.1 uncultured Cellvibrio sp.
ATCGCCTGGTTTGAAGAAGTATGCCGCACCACGGCGCAGATGATTGCGCATTGGATGCGCGTAGGCTTTGTACATGGTGTGATGAATACCGACAATATGTCGATCCTCGGTTTGACCATCGATTACGGTCCCTATGGTTGGCTGGAGGGCTTTGATCCTGACTGGACGCCCAACACAACGGATGCGCAACGGGGGCGTTATCGGTTTGGCAATCAGCCGAAGGTGGCCTTATGGAATCTGGCGCAATTGGCCAACGCGATCTATCCCTTGATCAATGATGTTGAACCTTTGCAGGCGGCCTTGGATATTTATCGCAATGAATACCAAAATGCCTGGCAAAACGACATGGCTAATAAGTTAGGCTTGAGCGAATTTACCGAGCAAGACAACGCATTGGTGGATGAATTGCAACGTGTATTGCAATTGACGGAAACCGATATGACAATCTTTTACCGTCGCTTGGCAGATGTTGATTTGCAGCTGGAGCGGGAGGTTTTTGAGGGATCCACAGACAGTGTATTAGCGCCGTTGAATGAAGCCTTTTACCAGGCACCAGCACCGGAAAAGTTGCAACCCTTGCTCGATTGGTTGCAGCAATATCGCCAGCGGTTAATACAGGATTATATTCTGCACGGTACCACAACCGAGCAGCGTCGCGCCCGTATGAATGCCACTAACCCAAAGTTCGTGTTACGAAATTATCTGGCGCAACAGGCGATAGATAAAGCCAGTGGAGGCGACTTTTCGGAAGTGGAAAATTTATTGGAATTGCTGCGTAAACCCTACGATGAGCAGCCACACAACCAGCATTACTTCGCCAAGCGTCCGGAATGGGCACGTCATAAGGCGGGCTGTTCGATGTTATCCTGCAGCTCCTGATGAGTAGGTTAAAACTAATTTATTATCTGAATAACACCAAGGTTTAATTATGATTGGAAAAATTATTGGCGGCCTCTTGGGTTTTGCTGCAGGTGGACCCTTGTTGGCCATTATCGGCGTGGTGATTGGTCATCTATTTGACCGCGCGTTAAAGCGTACGCTAAATGTCTCGCCGGAAGAGTTGCAAGCCATCCAAACCAGCTTCTTTAACACGCTGTTTATGCTGCTGGGACACATCGCTAAAGCGGACGGGCACATCACGGAAAGGGAGATTAAACTCACCGAATCCCTGATGGGAAAAATGGGATTGAGCGCGGACCACAAGCGCGAAGCCATTCGGTTATTCAAAGTCGGTGCCGAACCGATCTTTAATATGGACAATGTGCTGCGCGATTTTAAATTCCACAGCAGCCGCAGCCCTAACCTGATTCAGATGCTGCTGGTGTACCTGATTAACCTGGCCATGGCCGATGGCGAACTGCATGAAAAGGAAGAGCAGATTCTGCGTCAAGTGGCGGAGAAACTCGGCTTCTCCTCGTTTATCTTTGAACAACTGCTGCGCATGATTCGCGCGCAGAATACCTTTGGCGGCGATGACCAATTTTCCGGCGCGCGACAAGCACCACGCGCGGATGAAGTCGCGCTGGCCTATGAAGCACTTGGCGTCAGCCCCAGTGCCAATGATGCCGAAGTGAAAAAAGCCTATCGCAAATTAATGAGTCAATATCATCCGGATAAGTTAATCGGACAGGGTATGCCGGAAGATATGATTAAAGCCGCTACAGAGCGCTCGCAGGAAATTCAGAAGGCATATGATGTGGTAAAAAAATCGCGGTCATAATCTGGGCTGCCGAAGGGTGCATCAGATGCGTCAATCGGGGCAATAACCGGGGTGGGGCGACTATAGACTCCCACCCAAAAAATCCAGTTTTCTTACCCATTCCGTTGTTACCAACCATTATATTCATGGTGGGTATTATCCTGTAGGAGGGACTTCAGAAATAGCTCGCACTATTTTCTCGGTGATTCATCAATCTGGCGGGAGGTATTTACTTATGCCGTGATGAACACGTTGTGCACCTTATCAATCTTGGGGCGTAAAGGTGTTCCATTGGCTCGGCGTATATTTGTAGATCCGGCAGAAGCAGATGATGCCGCTGCCGGTGTTCCTCAAATTTAACAGGTGTATTGAAAATTACTTCGCCGTAACTACAACATCATCGACAAATAGGTCAATTCCCCCTTCAGGTCCTTCTGCGTAAATGAGGAAGTCATTGATTACACAGTCAGGGGGGATTACCAAATCACCGATGAGTATCGACCAATTTCCTTCCGTCACGACAGATGTATTAGCGACCCAGCTATAAGTTGTATCGTCACCACAGGTTAGCTTGCGTGTGATATTCACGGGTGCAGTTGCCGCTCCCTGAATGGTGACTGCCAAGCTTACAGAGTAGGTTGTGCCGGGTACCAATAATGGCAGTAGATTGTTGTAGACCGCCGGACCATTGCCGTTTCGGTCACTTAATTTCAAGCTGTAACTGCCAGAGTTGGATAGGTCGGTCGATGCGGAAACGATACCATTCCAGGATGACCAACCGCTCACATTGCCCGATTCAAAATCACCATTGCTCACCAGGTTCGCCGTGATATATTCGCGCACAGAGACATCATCCAGATAAATATCAATTCCACCCGCCGGGCCTTCGGCATAAATCAGCAGATCGGTTAGGGCACAATCGGGGACATTGAGTTCACCGGACAGCTCAACCCACTGCAATTCATTAATGGTGACCGGGCTTACAAGCCAGCTATAGGTATCCGTTCCCGCACAACCAATTTTGCTGGTGATGTTGACGCTGGCTGATTCGGCACCAGCAATACTGGCCCAGATTTTTACTGCATATTTACTCCCCGGCGTTACCAGCGACATCAAGCTGTATGCCGCAGGACCGTTACCTGTGCGACTGCCCAATTTTAATGCGTAACTGCCGTTGTGAGGGTTCAGTGTGTCAGGAGTGATGCTGCCGTCCCAACTAAACCAACCGCTGGTTGAACCGTTTTCAAAGTTGCCGTTAGTAATTACATTGGGGCCAAAACCGTTACCGGCGTCCGGTACATGGAATTTTATTAAATCAATATTAGCCACACCGTAAACATCGTTAAATTTGATATAGAGATCATGCTCACCGCCTATTACCGGCCAAGGAATCGTGATGCTTTTTGCAGTACCCCAACCACCGCTGGGCTCCAGAATTTGTTCTACCAATGGCGCGGCCTCAAGACTATCCAGATGGAAAGAAATTGAACCCACATCTGCATTGCCTTTGAAATAAGTAATACTCAGTTGATCCCATGTTGTTTGGAAGTTGACTTTCTTAAAGGCAATCCAATCGTCAATGTCTGTGTAAGAAACGACATCACCTGCGGCGATAATACCTTTGCCATCATCATATTCTTCGGCTTGCAATGTCAGGCCGGTAGCGTCCCCTGTCCATCCGGTAGGTATATAATCCGGAACCGTGCAGTTGGTGCCGCCTGCAACATAACAGAGCATCCACTCGAAGCCAGGACGCAGGCTTTTATCGGTACGGATCAGGTACGCATTTTCTCGCCACATATAGCCTTGTAGATGGCCCCAATGGGTTACGCCAATGACCGACGGGTTATCCCAGAAAATGGTGAATAAATCGCGCATACGGTTAGCATGCTGTGCATCGTTTTTAAAATTCAAATCAAACTCGGAGATGTAGATCGGCAAACCAGTGGCCGCCAGTGTCTCGAGGTTTTTCCTCACCACATTATTTTCGGCGCGCTCAAGAAAGTGCGCTTGCAAACCTATACCATCGATCAAGTCGCGTTCTTGCAATAACTGAACGAGGTTAAGGTAATCCTGGGTGAAGGATTCCATGATGAGAATTTGGTAATCATTCAGCAGCAACTGTGAATCAGGGAAATGTGCACGAGCCATTTCAAACGATGTAATCAGCCAATCCCAACCGGTTGCTCCAGCACCGCCCAAAGCTTCCCTGTATGCGGCCGGTGCGTGCAGCGGTTCGTTAACCACATCGATCATATCCAGATCGGGATAGCGTGACGCTACTGCTGCCATCCACTCATCAATTTCGGCGAGTTGTTCTACGGGGGATAAACTGTTTATCCAGGCGGGTGATTGTTGTCCCCATATAAGCGTATGCATTTTAAAGGGCATGCCCTGGTCTTTGGCAAAATTATACGCCTTGTCCAACCCGTCCCAATTCATCACATCGCGAGTGCTTTCCACGCTGCCCCATTTGCCGGCATTACCGGGCGTAAGTTGGTTAAAGTAGAGCGGCAGATCCTCAAATTCTGCGGGCCTGTCTACTGCTGAGCCTAGAAAGCGATTATTGATTGCTGTAAATACTCGCACGGGTGCCGAGGTGGTGGCATTCCCGCTGGGATCATAGGCTGTAGCCGTGAAAACCAAACGGCCATTGTCAGCCGCGTCAATGGGCATTGTGAGCTCAAAAGGTGCTTTGGTCACTTGCCCGATGATTTGCCCATTTTTCTTAAACACAACCTTGCGCACAGCCACATTGTCTTGCGAGTTGGCTTGGAGTGTGAGTGAGTCAGCACTGGTGAAAAGCGTCTGGCTTCCGTTCAGACTGATGGTGGGGGCTGTGTTGTCACAGCTTTTCCCATTGATTGAAATGACATAGCCTGTCACGCCTGAGTAGACCCCGGAGCCTATGTAACCAAAACGATATTCGGAGCCAACAGGGATGGTTTGATATTGCAACCATGAGGGAGAGTTTATGAAATACCCATCTTCTGTCGCATTGAAATCTGCCTGGTAGCCGTTGCCAATGGTGGTATTTCCCACATCCAACAGAATATTGAAGCTGCGAGCGATCTCACCTTGCTGGTTGATAACCGCCGTCCAACCTTGATAAGACGTAGGATTATTCCAATGGGAATAAAGTCCGGAATTGATACTGTAACCACAGTTACCCGTATCAAGAGTTTGCGCACTTAATGTGGATGCGATAGCGAACAGCCCCGCCGCACAGGCGAGCGGAAATAATGTTAAGGACATGACGGTCTCCGAATTTTATTGATTATCATAATGGAGCGAAGGGTTATTTCCTTTAGCGTCTGGATAAACGTCCGTCAGGCAAAAGACAGCATAAATAACCTTGTGGTCATTTATGCTAGTAGCTGAGGGCTGGCAAAAGCAATAGTGCTGATTGTCGCACTGGAAAATAACAAACATAATAATCAACAGCGTTTATTGTCATGGAACCGTACGATGAAGTCCTATCTCCTTGTTTTCCTCTCACTATTTCTTTTAATAAATACCAGTTTTGCATCCACCCCAATGCTGACTGTAGATGACTTTATGGCCGGCCCCGACTTGTTGGATATGGATATATCTCCCAGCGGTCGCTATCTTGCCGAGGTGCGGAAAGTGGGCAAGCTTCACATAGCTTTAGTTCGCGACCTTAGTACCCCAGACCTGAAAATCATTGGCAAAATTGGTGACAGTGTGATTCGCCCTTATACAGTAATCTGGGCGAAAAATGAGCGATTAATCGTGAACGTGCTAGTTCCCTATAACACTAAAAAAGTGATTCGCGATTCACAAAAAGATGATGATTTTGATATCAATAATCATTTTATGTTTCGCCGATCGGTTGCTGTGGATCCTGATGGAAAGAACATCGTTTCGCTGATGACAGATATGCGCTCACAACGCTATCGCTTCAACTTGTCCAGTATTCGCCACACCCTGCCTGAGGATCCAAAACACATATTGATGAACAGTTTTCATAACGAGAAGCTCACTCTGTTCAAAGTCGATGTTTTTAATGGCACATCGGAAAAGTTGGTCTCTGGTGGAAAAAATACAATTAGCTTTATCTGCGACAATCAGGGCGCGCCGCGTTATCGCGTGGATTACCTACGTGTTGGTAAGAAATATAGAATTTTTGAATTAACCACTGATAAAAGCTGGAACAAAGTGGATGAGATTACTCTGGACCCTGACAACGAAAACGCCTTGGATAGCGACTTGGTTGGTCTCACTGTGCAGGGTGCACTAACCTATCGCAAAAAAAATCCCGTCACCGGATTCTATGAGTTAGTTGAGCAAAATCGAACCGACAAAACCATGAAGGTTTTAGCTTCATCCCCCACACAGGATATCGCTGGATTAATTAGACAAGGATTCAATGACGAGGTCGTTGGTTATAGGGTGGAGGAAGATATATTAATCAACAAATATTTTGATGCTGAACGTCAGCGCGCCTACGACAGTATTCGCCAGCGCATGCACGGCTACGGCTTTCATTATATGAGTAGTGACAATCAGGGCCGACATATCGCGATCAAATCTTACGGGCAAGATCTTCCTGCGGGGTACTACCTTTACGATACCCAGAAAGACCATCTGAAACTTTATGATGTGGGTTATAAGAGCTTACCCACCGAAAAATTAGGAATGCCTGGCAGCACAAACTATACCAGCCGGGATGGGGCAAGCATTCGTATGTATCTGCTCTTTCCTGCCAATTACCAAAAAGGCAAAAAATACCCTTTGGTCATTATGCCTCACGGCGGACCGCAAGCGCGCGACTACGCGTTTTATAACGATTTTGCTGCTTTTATTGCAAGCCAGGGCTATTTTGTAGCACGCCCTAACTTCCGTGGTTCAACCGGTTATGGCAAAGCATTTGAGGTCGCTGGCTATAAACAGTGGGGCGGCATTATGCAGGACGACTTGCAGGATGCAGCCCAATTTCTGATTAAAAAGAACCTCATTCAGGAAGGTAAGGTTTGCCTTGCGGGTGCTTCTTATGGTGGGTATGCAGCCCTGATGGGGTTGGTAAAGCATGGGGATTTTTATCAATGTGCTATCAGCATCAATGGTGTCACCCAGTTGGCTGACCAAATTAAGTATGACGAAAAACGCTTCAAGAAATACCAGGAGCTAATTGAGCATGTTTATAACAGTATTGGTGATCCTAAAACGGACGCAAGCATGCTCGCTGCCAATTCTCCGCAGCTACAAGTCGCCAGGATCAATGATCCGGTCATGATTGTTGCAGGAACAGAAGATGCGGTAGTTCCCTACAAGCAATCACAAATGATGGTTAAAGCGTTGAAGAAAGCC
>CAMPIG010000254.1 GCA_946886255.1 uncultured Cellvibrio sp.
CATTATGCGCAGTTGCCATATTTTAAAGAGAGGGCGTTTTTTCGATTGAATTCAATGGCTTACAAACATCGCACCCAGGAGAAATATGAACAATAACTTCCTTAGTTGACAACACGTAACCGCCGATTACACCAACAACAAAACAGATAATCATCAAAACACCATCAATATCGGCGGACAGATTAATCAGGTCGGCACACTCACTATAACTAATCATAAAAACACTCCTTTAAAAAATAGCGCCAGCAGTTGGATCATGAATAAAGGCAGGATCATTAAATGGCTGTGTGCGTGCCTGTGGGCGCGATAAGACAATGATTTGAACATCGTTATAGACCAACCGGACAAAGGCGTCAGAGCGGTAAGCAATCGAATAGCCGAGATCTTTTAAATCCCTGCCGGTAAAGCTAATGATTTTTTCTTCCGGGTATTCAGCCTGAAACAATTCCTCATCATTGATCGACCCCACATGGTAAAGACTGGAACCCGATAACGGCGTCATGTTAGGAACAACCGTAGAAACGAACCGGTGAGGTAGAGCAATGCCAGAAACACCAGCAGGCGCTTGAGCAGATACACCAGCAGCCGAAACACTGGTTGAAGCTTGGGATGGTTTTGGAGAGCCTCCAAACATGCGCGGAAGCCCATCACCAAATATAAAAGTATTTCCCAGATTAAAGAGAGAATAAAGCGTAATTCCCAATACCAGTAAGACCTTGGGCTGTTTGAGGAAACTGACCGATGATCCTGTGTCTTTGGTTTTGCCGGTGGCGGTAGATTGGTAGACATTGAAACACCTTTTATCAATTTTACGCATTGATGATGAGATAGTGTGACCCGCAGCATTGCCGGAGTTCTCAGCGTTATGCACTACCCGCTTATAACGACCTGCGAGAAACGAAAACACAGAGGCGAGATTTTTGTGGCGGTAACCGAACTCGGCGACAGCACGAATTTCTTTATGCACCTTACCGATATTGGGCGTGGAAATATAAATATCCCAGTTCATGTGCCGGTGGGAATCGAAAGCATCCTCCACGGTGCGCGGTCGCTTTTCATCGGTCGGGTTGCGAATGTCGTATTGTGAAAAATCACGTAAACGTGTGGGATAAATGCGCTGACCCTCATCCATTAGGATCAATGCACCTTCAGGAACCCAATGGAAAAACCGAGCCATTTTATCGAAACCTTCCTGATCAAAACTGACCAGAATAATTTCCGCCGTATCGGGCGCTTCAAATTCATAGAGCGCTTCAATATCTTCAATGCTTTTTACGCCGCGAATGTTGGTAACAACTACCCTTCCCTGTTTAAGGCCGGGAACAAGATAGTCATTCACCAAAGTAGCAGTTTTATAAGAACCCGGATCACCATGAATAAGGCCAGTAGTCATTTACCACCCCATAGTTTTTAAAACAATTTTAGTGGTGTACGCATTAAGAATTAAATTCAATGCCTCAGGTACACGAAAGAAAGTCAGATAACCCAATAAATCAGAATCAAGACCAGCCCACGAGGATTCTATCAACTGAGATATGCCCAAATTAATCAATACGTTTTTAGCCACACCCCATGAAAATTCCAGCATAAAAATTTGAAATTCCAGCTTGGCAATGACAATCCACGATACCAACTCCTGCAGAGTTTCTTTAACAAAGGCGTAAAGACCTGTGTTAAAAAAATCGATAATCCACTGAACACCATCGATCAACGCATCCATAAGTTATTGCCTCATGATGATGATAAAAGACGCCACGCCAGCCGCCGCAATAATGGCCGTACCAATGACACTTAATAGCGAAGACCAGCGAGCCCAGCCGAAGCAGACTTCGACTTTTAAAATCTGATAGCACTTGTCAGTCAAGGTGCCAGAGCCACCGACAGATGCACCAGTCACATCCTGAATCTCACCTTTGATTTGATTAACCAAATCGGTTAACTCGCCTTCAAGTTCGCCTATACGATCCTCGGCGTCTGTGCCTGTACCATCAAAGGTGCCTTTTTCAGTTGGGAGATTTATTTCTTTTGAGTTAAGGCATTCAAGATAATTTTTTGAGGTCGGATCACATTCACCTGCGCCAGCAGATGAAGCGCTACCGCCTTGACCGGATGACGCAGAACCGCTGCTATTGCCACCGTTACCAGTTGATGATGCGGAGGAAGAATTATCAGTATTGCCAGACGATGAACCAGAACCATCACCATTACCATCTGAATTATTTGATGACGAATTTTGGCCGGAGTTTGAAGAAGCAGAACCAGCGCTTGACGAGTTTGGTGGAGTAGCATCAGCACAATACGGGCGAGGATCATAACCCGGTAATGTATACATGCCGTTCGTAGTTCCCTCAGGGCATGGAGTATCAAAATCCTCTACACAGTCATAACCAGAGCCATTCCAAATGGGAAAACCTGTAATGCCACATTCTTGCGGAATATCAACAGGGTCAGGCTGCTCACCACCAGTATCCTCAATACATTCAGAATGATAATTTCCACCATTAATGGTGGTATTCATGATATAGCCAGATGGACAGGAACAATTAGACTGACACGTAAGCTTAATATCATTGGGATTACCATTAATGGCAGAACACCCAGAACCAGTTGAAAAAAAGCCACCGGGATAATTTGAAAGACACTGATTATTCAAATTCTGAGGATTATTCGATGGTGCAATACAAGTAGTCCATTGAGTCGTAGAGCAAGTAGGAAGCGGCGATTCTTGAGCATAGGAACTAGAAACCAACACAACAAGCGATAAAACAAACAAAATAAAAGCGAAAGTAATTCTGCATAAGAATTCTTTAACAGCAAACCAAGGGAAATTTTTAAACATATCAGCACGCCCCAAAAAAAATTGGCGCCCCGGAGAGCGCCAGAACGGCTTAATACTGAGAGCCGATGAAGAAGCCGATCACCACAACCATCATGGTGACCGACGCGAAGATTAAACCGGCCATTACACGCGTTTAAGCAATGCAACAACCAAAGACACACCGACGATAATCGCAACAATCTGGATCATGCCGGTTACGGTCAAATCTACACTAGTTTCAGCGGCGGTTTGTGCAGCGGTAATTGCAGTATCGTCAATCGCATGAGACATGTTGGCGGCAACAGTGCCCAGGGCGACGACAGTACCAACAACCGCTTTACGCGAGCGAGTCAGAGCAGCATTTTTCAGAGCGATACCACGAGATTTCATTGCGTTCATAAGAGTTACCTTTTTTAAAGTCAAAGAAGTTCCGCCACAGAATTCTTTTTGTGTGTGCCCGCTGGGACGGGCTCTATGCACTAAGCTGCTAAAGCAACAAGAGCACTGGAACACGGTTCCATCGGATACCCGTCACGATCCCTCACACCTGCGCGCTCCACTTGCTAAAAGCAAAAACTAAACACGGCGCAAATTGCGAACGACCAAGCCAGCACCAAACGCAAGAGTAAGCATCACACACCAAAACGTAATCATTGAGCCAATAACAACAGGATCAAAATCATTCAACGAAGCCAACTGATTCATAAGCGCGGTTAAGTCACCAGCGCTATCTGACCAGTCTGTAGAGCAGCTGGCCAATTGGCTTTGGTCAATGGTTATTGTTCCTTCGCAGTGTAAAAACATGGTTCACCTGTAGGTGCTCCCCTGCCCGTCCTGTGGCGGGATATTCCGGGCAAGAGAGCGTTAAAACGTTTTAAGACATTGCAGCGGCTTGTTGCTTCGCTGTACGTGGTGCAGCTTCAAAAGCAGTACAAATAATTTTTGGTGCTTGACCTAATTTCTTCGCGGGAATCATGAGCATGCGCAACAGCACTTTTTGATCGAGCAGTGCTTTGGCAGCATCATAATTTTTTGCGTAATCATCGACCTGATAAACAACAACAGTTTGGCCGTGAGCCATGGAATCCGAACCATCAAACGGCGCAAGGCAATGCAACTCGACACGGTCGGTTGACCACTCATTACCATTGTCCAGTTTGCCCGAACCTTTTTTACCAACTACACCGATCAAAACAGCTTCTTGATTGAAGTTCATTTTTACGCCCTCTGCGCTAGTTTAATGTCGTCCCATGATGAGACAGGTTGATCGAGTACAACTTGGCGACGACGAAGCGGAACCACATTCAGTGGCTGTAAATCCGCTGGGCCTATTCCAACTGTGCTCAAATTTTTTAAATGGCGATACCAACTACCACCACGAAAACTTTGTTTGGCTTGATGAAATCCAATAGTGCGGCAAGCTGTATAACAGTGATAAGCAGCCCTAGCCTGCCCTTCACTTTTAATTTGCCCAGGCTCCTTACCCACGTTAGCCAGCAACAAATCCAGAACGTTGTCCATATCAACAACCTCGATATCTGAAATAAATTTTGAAAAGTAATCGCGATGATATGACAGCAAAAAATCAGGCGTGAATTGATGCCACTCCCAGCCGGACTGTTCTTTAATCCGACGAATTAAGAGCCTTCGCATCGAGTATTCAACCCTTAAAAGCCTGTCAGCTTTCAGCAATTCTTCATTAGTAAATACAGCGTTTTTTTCGTTAACCATTTTTCTAGCATGTGGACCTTTTGCGTAAATCTTGCCCATATGTAAACCGGAACCTTTACCCCACATCACCGTAGTGTCTTCCGTTGATGTGCGCTGCCGCCCTACTTTCAGCGGTTTAAAACTATCTATGGCTTGCTTCACTTGATCGAGCGAACCGAGATCATAATTTTGTGTTACATCGATTTTTGTACAGCGCCACAGCTTTAAATTGCGAGGAATAATGATCGACCAATGGCGAGCAACAAACTCAATCATATCGAGCGCGCAACGTTGAATATCGAGAGAGCCGAACACGTTGTTGCAATTATTAATTCGTGCAGGACTACCCTGTATTGTCAGCGTTGAACCGAATTGAACAGTGACATGATGAGAGTCAGAACGGATTGATTCACGCACAACGGTCTCCCATCGAATCTCACCGGTTTTAGGGCTGATACGTTGCACACGGTCAGCATTTTCCAAAACAAAAGCGCGAGCATCGGCAGAGAGAAAAGACGCATCCAAAATCAGCGTTAACCAATCGATCATGCCAACGGGCTGCATCATTCCGATTCCTTAAAGTGCATGGCAGTACGAACACCCGCGCTCTTAATGCCGTGGTCAAATTGCAATTCACGAAGGAATTCAAGTTCATCATCGGTCAGCGAGTAATCCGGGGATGATGCAAACGGCGCGAAGTAACTTTGTTTAGCCAGGTCATGAATAACGCGGGAACCGGAAAGCGGATCAAAAACCTCGATGATGTGAGAGCGTGTTGCTGTGCGGTACGCGTGAACGTGGGCATTAAAGCGCCCTGCCCTCATATCCAGTTGGTAATCCAGCGGGATGTAGTGAACGCCGGGTTCAGGTTCTTCCCCGAAAGGCAGGTTGTACTTGCTGAAGCGTATTTCCATGAGCGGCACCAAAGAGCGTCACCTAACTTGTTGACATAAAATAGTTGAAAATGGCGAAGCCGTCAACAATTTAGGTGACGGTAATAAATCAAGGTAACGTTACGTTAGTTGATGACTAGGCGTAGAATCATGGAAACACTCGATCAAAGAGCCATAAGTGCATGAAAACATTAGAAAATTACATAGACGAGTTTAAGGAGAAGCTAAAAATAGAGTCCGATTACCAACTATCAAAAAAAATAGATGTTTCGCGCCAACAAATATCAAAAATACGGAACGGGGAAACATCGATAGGAAGGGAGAAGTGCATACGAATAGCGGCAGCACTGAGAATTGACCCGCTGGAAATAATCGCAACAGTAGAAGCCCAGAAAGAAAAGAACCCGGAAGTAAGAGCGCTATGGGTAAGGCTAGCAAAGGAGAAAGGGACGCCAAAAAAAGCTGGCTAGTAACAACCCATGGGGAAGCGATTTTTACCACTATGGTAATTTGTAACGGTGTTACTAGTGACCGTTTGGCGCGGCGCGCTTCCGGGTTCGTACCTGCACGCGTCGCGCGCCGCGCTACCGGCCCCTGTAATACCTCCGGAGGCTTAGGGGGATGATCCCCCTAAGAACCCACAGGATAACGGCAAAAAGCGGGTCGCTCGCCGCTGGGCAGGGATGCAGGGGTAAAGGCTCCCTGCATCCCACCCAGAAGCGTTGGGGTCGTTCCTGTCTGTAAACCACAAAGCGCTACGCGTCCCTACGGGAGCGGAACCCCTAAAGGGGCCCCCCGCCTTTCTGGTTGACAGCCATACACTCCAAGCACAATTCCGGCAGCATTTTCGCGTTACGTAACGCAATATGTTACGGCCAACACTACGGTGTGAGCCTAGTTATTGTGTAGCCCTTCTCGATTAAATCGCAAACAGTAGACAGCACAGTTGACTTACTGCCGTCACGGCCAGAAGGCGTTAAATACTCGCACCGGCATTCAAAATTCTCACCGATACCATTAACAAAAGCCGCCAGCTCGATCCATGAACTGCGATTAAGAACGGCGTCAGGCGATGCTAGACGCTCAACGACCTGAGACATCACCACGGTTTTACGTTTCTGTGCGGCACGGTGGCGCGCAACACGGGCGGCGGTGTCAGCTTTACGCTTATCCGGGGATGATGTTGCCGGCCTGCCACGACGCTTGGCAGGGAATGCATCAATAGTCTGGGTATCTTTGCGGTCAATCATGGTGTTCTCCTGGACAAATTAATTTCGCGTTACATAACGCAATATTAAACCATGCACAGCCTATGTCAAGCACTTTCGCGTTACATAACGCAAATACATAGTTTGCCCGGAGAGATCCTGGAGCCAGGTTAACAACCAGCAGAAAACACTATAAAAATAGGGGTTTTAGAATGGCGAAAAACAGAAGCTTGCAAAGAAGTGAATATCGCGTTACATAACGCTAATACATTATTTGAAGGGACTGGCAACGTTCGCATAATGCAGTTTGTCGTTAAATTGCCGGCCGAGACGGGAAAATTATCTCGGCCGGCAGTTGAACGAAAACTGTGTGGTTCATTATGCGCAGT